>NZ_WMLF01000388.1 GCF_014156695.1 Streptomyces durbertensis
GGGCGACGAAGGCCGGCTGGTCCGGGGCGGCGGCCAGGGTGGTGTCCAGCCAGTGCAGGGTTCCGGGGGTGAGTTCGCCCTCCGCGCGGCCGGGGATCGAGGAGTCGCACATGAGCACCCGTACGCCGCCGACCTCATGGACCTCGTTGACCGGGGCGGTCCCGGCCGGCAGGCCGAGCAGGACCGCGCGGTACTCGGGTCGGGAGTCGTGGTTGCCGGGGCACGTCAGGACGCGGTAGCGGTCGCGGAGCGGTGCCAGCGCCTCCCGTGCCTCGCGGTACTCCTCCTCGGTTCCGTGGTCGGCGAGGTCGCCGGTGACGAGTACGGCGTCGACTCCGCCGGGCAGGCCGGTGAGGTGGTCGACGACCCTCCGGACGCGGTCCGCTGTGGCGGCGCCGCCGTCCAGGTGCAGGTCGCTCATGTGGGCGAGGACGGTCAACGCTCGACCCTTTCGCTGGTCGGTGCCGGGGTGGCGGCCCGGCTGGTCTGTCTGTCGTGGCGCCAGCGGGCCCAGGTGCCGAGGCACATCGCCGCGCACAGGCCCGCGATGCCGAGGAAGACGTGGGGGGACTGGTCGAGTCTCGGGTCGAGGAACTGCGTGAGGTAGGTGATCAGCAGGTTGGTGCCGAACAGCATCGAGACCGTGATCGGCTCGGTCCGCACGATGCCCTGTTGGAGCAGGTAGAGCGAGATGATCACGCCGACGAGGCTGATCGCGAGGAGCGCGCCCACGTTGGCGGGCGAGTAGGCGCCGAAGCTGTCGCGTACGACGAGGAGGACGAGGGTGGCGGCGACGAGGACGACAAAGCGGGAGGCCATCATCTGCGGGACCGTCATCCCCGCGTCGCCCAGTCGCCTTGTGTAGAAGGTGATGCCGGAGAGGGAGAGGGAGGTGAGGAAGCACATCACCAGGCCGAAGACGAGGTCTCCGGTCGGCACGTCGCCGAGGGCCGACGCGCCGTCGTGGGCCATCACCAGAAGGTAGGTCATGGCGCCCAACATGGCTCCGGCGGCGGCGAGTTCGAGTGGGAGTGGCTTCGTGCCGGGGCGGAGCCTGAAGCCGAGCACGATGGTGAGGGTGGGGCCGAGCCCGATGATCATCGAGTTGGCCACGGCCGGTTCGAGCACGGTGAACGCGTACAGCACCGCGATCCAGCAGACCGCGGTGGAGATGTTCAGCATGATCACGTCGGGGAGGCAGCGCCTGACCGCCGTCCGCAGGGCCTGCTTGTCCCGGAGGGTGAGGAAGTAGAAGAGCTGGGCGACGACAAAGGCGTTGAACGCGATGAACTCGGGCGAGAGGCCCTGCACCAGCGCGCCTTCCAGGACCGACTTCGTCGAGTTGATGACGCAGTAGCCGAGCACCAGGAGCGGGCCGGCCGCCAGGGCGAAGCGTGAGCCGGACGAACTAGACGACATGGTAGAAGCCCTCGCCGTCGAGGTGACGGGCCGTCATGTAGTCGTGGGTGACCACGCCTTCGACCTCGTGGACGAGATGGACGAGCATCGGGTAGGTGAGGTCGTTGACGGTCCGCGACAGCTCCTCGCCCGGCCGCACCTTCAGCAGGACGTCGTGGAAGCTCTCCAGGGACCGCAGTTCGTCGAGCTTCGGGTAGTCCAGCAGCTTGCCGCCCTCGGGCGCGATCATGTTCACGCACACCGCGTTGCGGGCCAGGTGGTAGTCGGTGTGCCGGCGTGCCTCGAAGGACTCCGGGTCCGTGTAGGCGAGCACGGTCCACTCCAGCTGGCTCTCGCCGAGTGCGGCCCGGGTGAGGAGCGGCAGCATGGCGCCGCACACGCGGGCGCCGGTCTCGACCAGGCGGGGGCCGTCCGGGGTGAGCTTCAGCTCGGTGTGCGCGGGCCCGTTGCGGATGCCCAGCGCGTCGAGCACGGAGAAGGCGTACTCGACCAGCAGGTCCTGCTCGGGGCCGCGGGACGCCATGAGCGACGAGCCGCCGAGCAGGTCCCTGACGCCGTTGACGCCGAGGTGCTGCGTCTTCCACAGGTCGCACACCCGGTGCTGCCCGTCGAGGCTGACGGTGTTGACGTAGTACTCGGCGCCGACCAGGTACTCCTGGGCGAGCACCGCGTCGTTGCGGACGCCGAGCGCGCTGTCCGCGCCCACGAGGTCGCCGAAGGCGGTCCTGACCTCGGCGGCGGTGGAGCAGAAGGAGACGCCGTCGTTGAGGGCGCTGCGCACCGGCTTGAGGACAACCGTCCGGTCGGTGTCGCCGTACCAGGCCAGGAGGGTGTCGAGGTCGCCGGCGAGGATCTGGTCGACGGCCGGCACGCCGGCGGCCCGCACGGTCTCCATCATCCGGTACTTGTCGCGCCGGGCGGCGCTCAGCGCGGTCCCGTTGCTCCGCACTCCGAGCGCCTCGCTGAGGACGTCGGCGAGTTCGACGCCTATCTCGGCGCCCGCCAGGAGGGCGACCGGGGCGTACGGTTCGATCGCGGCGAGGGTCTCGGCCACGTCGCCGCGGTGGACGACGGTGTCCACGAAGTCCTCCGGGCGGAACGAGGACGCGAAGACCGGCGGCGGTTCGGCGACACTCCGCACGTGGAGGCAGTCGTGCCCGGCGGCGTGGAAGAGCGGCGCGAGATGGCTCGCCGTGGAGTAGGCGTCGACGATCGCGACGACGGGGCGACCGCTCCTGGCGGTGTTCATGAGCACATCCTTTGTGAGGGGGCCTTTGTGAGGGAGCCTTTGTTGAGGGGTCTTTGTGAGGGGCCGTGACAAGGGGGCCTTGGTCAGGCGGAGTTGGTGAGGTGGCCTTCGGGGCGGGGCGCTTGCGGGCTCTCCCGGGCGGGGCCGTCGCCCGGGCCGTCCGGTGGGAAGGCGCCGCGGGAGACCGCCCGTTCCAGCCACCATCCGGCGATCTGCGAGGTCACGATCGCCGTGAGCACCAGCGTGGTGAACATCGGGGCGTTGACGATGCCGGCGTCGAAGGAGACGGTGGCGAGCACGATGCCGGGTCCGCCGCGCGCGTTGAGCGCGACGGCGAGGTCCAGCGACTCGGCCTTCGGCTGCCGTGCCAGTCGCGCCCCGGCGTACACGCTGGTCGCCTTCGCGAGGCAGGCGACCAGGACGAAGCCCGCGGTGAGCCAGAGGTCGAAGGAGCGGAACAGGTCGAGCTTCAGGCCGACGACCGCGAAGTACACCGGGATGAAGAACCCGGACGCGAAGGCCCGCAGGTGCGCGAGCGGTTCGCCGGGTCCGGCCCGGCGGGCGCCGGCGGCTGCGCCGGAGAGCAGGCCCACCACAAACGCGCCGAACATGGGCGCCACGCCCAGGAAGACGCAGCTCGCCGCCACGGCGAGGATGACCGCCATGCGGACGGCCACCGTTCCCGGCGTCCGGGCCGCGCCGCCGGGGGAAGCCGCTCCCCGCAGTCTCCGCAGGGCGACGGCGGCGAGGACGGCCAGGGCGAAGAAGGCCACCGACGCCACCGAGTGGTACAGGGCCGAGCCGTTCGCGGACGTCACGC
Source organism: Streptomyces durbertensis (assembly GCF_014156695.1). Taxonomy (GTDB): domain Bacteria; phylum Actinomycetota; class Actinomycetes; order Streptomycetales; family Streptomycetaceae; genus Streptomyces; species Streptomyces durbertensis. The sequence goes on from NZ_WMLF01000388.1 coordinate 3,489, forward strand.
CGAGGGACTGCGACAGACCGAACGCGCCCGGGTGGGAGCCCGCCACCATGCCGAGGGCGACGGAGAGGATCACGTTGAGCACGATGTCCTCGAGGACCGCGACCGACAGGACCATGCGGGCGAAGCGGGTCCTGATGATGCCCAGGTCCAGCATGATCCGGGAGATCACCGGGATGCTGGTGACGGCGATGGCGCAGGCGACGACCAGGGTCAGCGCCGTGACGTCCCCGGCGGGCCCGATCACCCGGTCGGTGTCGACCAGCCGCACCGCGAGCAGGCCCAGGGCGAAGGGCACGACCATGCCCGCGAGCGCGATGACCAGCACCGGTCTGCCGTCCTCCCGGGAGAAGACGGTGCGCATCTCCATCCCGGCGACGAACATCAGCAGCAGCATGCCGAGCAGGTGGACCAGCGCCAGCGCGGACGCCGCCGGGCCGTCGTCGGGGAAGAGCCACCCCTGGACGTCGGGCAGCAGCCGGCCCAGCACCGTGGGCCCGAGCAGCAGGCCTCCGAGGATCTCGCCGATCACCGGAGGCTGCCGGTAGCGGGCGAAGAGCCGTCCGACCAGGTGGGCCGCGGTCAGCAGCAGGGCGAGCGCGGCCAGGACCCGGAACAGGTCAACCTGCGACATGCCGGTCCAGGCTGAGGCGGGAGGCGACGGCGGAGGAGGAGCCGGTGTACTTGCCGTCGTACTCCACAGCGTCGCCCTGCATGGACCAGAAGGCCAGTTTGCCGATCATCATGCCCGGATACACCCGCACCGGGTGGGCGACCTTCATCTCCAGCGTCCACGGGAAGACGGCGCCGCTGTGTCCGAGCGGCGCGGAGAACTGGATCCAGATGCCGAGCGTGGAGGCGGACCGGCAGGCGTAGAGGGTGGCGGCGTAGTGCGGGCTGCCCATCGCCTCCATGGTGCCGCCGAGGTAGAAGCGCCCGGGTTCGAGGACCATGCCCTCGGGGCCCAACTTCACGTGGGTGGCTTCGGGCGGTTCGAAGCAGTCGATGACGTCCTGCTCGTACCAGAGGAGGTCGTCGGCGAGGCGGAAGCCGTAGCTGTTCGGTTCCAGGCGTTCCGGGTCGAAGTCGTCGATGTGGATGCGCCCCGCCCGCACCTCCGCGAGGATCTCGGGCCCGCTCAGAATCACAGCCAACTCCCCAGCAGTTCGTGGACGTCGGACCGGTAGGTGTGCAGGTCCGAACCGTTGTCGAGCACGGCGTCCGGTGTGATCAGGTCGATCTCCCGGGTGGAACGGTCGGCGCGGGACGGGTCGCCGCGTCCGGCCAGCCGGGTCTGGCGCAGCTCCTCGTCGCAGGTGACGCGCAGGACCCGGAAGCCGTGGGCGCGCAGCGCCGGGGCGTCCACGTGCGGGTCGCGCAGGTCGTCGTTGACGACCAGGTCCGCTTCGACGGCGGCGAGGCGGTGGGTGAAGTCGTCGGCCAGGGACTCGGGGCGGATCCTGCGCATCGCGTCGGCGAGCGCCTCCATCAGGACCTGGTCCTGGGCCCCCTCGCCGAGCGAGCCGCCGGCCCGCCGGTACACCTCGGCCTGCAGGTCGTACAGCGGGGTGGCGAGCTTGACCCGGGCGTGGCTCAGGCCCTTGTCGCGGGCGAACTCCTCGATGAGCGTGGCACAGGTCGACTTGCCGGCGCCGGCCAGGCCGATGACCGCGATCCGCAGGGGGCGGGGGGCTTCGGGCGTGGTCATCCGTTCTCCTGTGCGGGTG
>NZ_WMLF01000389.1 GCF_014156695.1 Streptomyces durbertensis
GAATCACCGGCTTCCACCGGGGCCCGGCGGCCGTCGTCGAGCCCGCCGGTCCGCCGGCGCCCGCCACGGCGAACGGCCACCGCACCACCCCGCTCATCCCACCGCCACCGCCCCTGGACATCGCGTCGGAGGGCGAGCGGCCGCGGTTGCCGCGGCGCCGCAAGCAGCAGCACCTGGTACCCGAACTGCGCACCGACCCGCCGGCCAGGACCCACCAGGAGGAGGAGTTCAGCTCGCACGACCCGGGCCTGATGGCCGCCTTCCGGCGCGGCGCCAGCCTGGCCGACGACACCGACGACCTGTAGGGCCCGCACCGACCATCCGCCCGACCGGCACCGCGCGACCGACGTCGCCGGTCGGCAAGCACGGGCCCAGACCCCGGCAACCCGCCGGACATCCGCAGGCCTTGGCAGGGGACGCCCGAGCCCGGCCCACATCCCAAGGAGAAGAACGCGACATGGTGAGCGAAGCTCCCGTAGGCCACAGCACCGACCTTTCCTGGCTGCTGAACGGCCTGGTGCAGAGAGTTCCGCATTCCCGCAGCGCCCTGCTGCTGTCGTCGGACGGCCTGGTGAAGGCCGTGCACGGTCTGGACGGCGACACGGCCGACCACCTGGCCGCCCTGTCCTCGGGGCTGTACTCGCTGGCGCGCAGCGCCGGCGTGCGGTTCGGGGAGGGCGGCGAGGTGCGACAGGTGGTGGTGGAGTTGAGTACCAGCCTGCTGTTCGTCTCGACGGCGGGCCAGGGAGCGTGCCTGGCGGTGCTCGCCAGCGCCGAGGCGGACGCCGCGGTGCTCGGCTACGAGATGGCGATGCTCGTCAAGAGCGTACGGCCCTATCTGGGCACACCGGCCAGGCAGCCGGCGGGGCAGTGAGACGATGCCCGAACCCGAGAAAGGGCCGTGGCTGGACGGCGACGCGGGCCGCCTGGTCCGGCCGTACACGGTCAGCGGCGGACGGACCCGGCCCACCGGCCGGTTCGACCTGCTGACGATGGTCATGGCCACCGGCAGCCGGCCGCACAGCAACCAGCTCGGCCCCGACCACGCCCAGGTGCTCGGGCTGTGCGGGGGGCCCACCTCGGTGGCGGAGATCGCCGCGCACATCAGGCAGCCGGCCGTCGTCACCAAGGTGCTGCTCTCGGACCTGCTGGAATGCGGCGCCGTCACCACCCGGGAGCCGGCGCTGCTGGGCCCGGATCCCACCGATCGAGACCTGCTGGAGGCGGTGTTGCATGGACTTCGCAAACGACTCTGATCCCCTTCCGACAGCGGTGAAGATCCTCATCGCCGGCGGGTTCGGAGTGGGCAAGACGACGTTTGTCGGCGCCGTCAGCGAGATCGAACCGCTCAGCACCGAGGAGCTGCTGACGCAGATCAGCGCCGCCACCGACAGCCTGGAGGGCGTCGAGGCGAAGTCCACCACCACGGTCGCCATGGACTTCGGGCGGATCACCCTGAGCGACCGCCACATCCTGTACCTCTTCGGCACCCCGGGCCAGGAGCGCTTCTGGTTCATGTGGAACGAGTTGTGCGAGGGCGCGCTCGGCGCGGTGGTGCTGGCCGACACACGCCGGCTGGAGCACTGCTTCGCCGCCGTGGACTTCTTCGAACGCCGGAAGATGGGCTTTGTCGTCGCGGTCAACGAGTTCGACGGCGCGTACCGCTACTCGGCGGACGAGGTGCGCGCGGCCATAGACCTCAGGCCGGAGGTCCCGGTGGTCATGTGCGACGCCCGCCACGCCAGTTCCACCACGCAGGTCCTTGTCACGCTTGTCCAGTACCTGATCGAGAGCAGGAGCCAGTATGCCCCCGATGTCCTACGACCCCACCAGTCATCTGCTCCTCACTCCTGAGGACAGGGAGGCGCCCGCCCGGGTGGTGCGGCTGCGCGAACTCGGCATCGGGGACGCCCCGGTGGCGGAGTTCGACGAGTTCGCCCGCAAGCTCGCCCGGGTGACGCAGGCGCCCTACGCGATGGTCAACTTCATCGACGAGCACCGCCAGTACTTCGCGGGCCTCTACACCAGGGGCGAGGACCAGGCCGTGGAGCTGGGCCCGGCGCCGGAGCACGCCAGGCCGGGCCGGGTGATGGCCAGGGACCATGGCTACTGCCCGCACGTGATCGTGCGGCGCAAGGCCCTGGTGCTGGAGGACGTCTGCGACTACCCGCGGTTCGCGGGGAACCCGGTCGTGGACGAGATCGGCATCCGCTCCTACCTGGGGGCGCCGCTCATCGACCGCACGGGCATGGCGCTCGGCACGGTGTGCGTGGTGGACCAGGAGCCGCGCCCGTGGGGCCGCCAGGGGCTGGAGACCATCAAGTCGATGGCAGCCGAACTGGTCGAGCAGATCCACCGGCGGGAGCACGGCGCCTGAGGGCCTGGAACGGACCCGGCGGCGGTCCCGGTCAGCTGACCGGGACCGGCTCCCGGCGTACCACGTCCGAGAGTCTGCGGGACCACTGCCCCTTGTCGGTGCCGAGCGCGAACTCGGCGAGCCGCAGCCGCTGGACGTCCGAGGTGCCGGCGGGCGCGAAGATGTGGTGCGCGTCGCGCAGCAGCCGCTCGATCGGCCGGTCGGTGAAAAGTCCTGCCGCCGCGTGGATCTCCATCGCCTCCCGCGCCGAGTCCAGCGCGTACTCGACGTTGACCAGCTTGGCGTTGATCAGCTCCGCGTCACAGGGCAGGCCGTGGTCCAGCAGGTGCACGGCGTGGTACGCGGCCAACCGGGCGGTCATCAACCGGGAGTTCATCTGGCCGAGCTTCAGCTTGACCGGCGCCAGGTCGGCCAGCGGCGCGCCGTACCGCTCTCGTCCGGCGCAGAAGCGCGCCGTCTCCTCCACGATCGCCCGGTGGATGCCCAGCGAGACGGCCGTCAGGTTCGCGCGCCCGTACAGGACGCTGGAGGAGTAGGCGACGGCCAGCCCGTCGCCCTCGCGGCCGAGCAGGTTCGAGGCGGGTATCCGGCAGTCCTCGAAGCGCAGTTCGCCGAAGCTGAAACCGTGCAGCCCCATGGCGGGCTGCTGGGGTCCGACGGAGAAGCCCGGCCGGTCGGACTCCACCAGGAAGGCGGACAGTCCGCGTGAGCCGGGCCCGGTGCGCACCACGACGCCGTGCAGGTCCCCGACGTGGCTGTTGCCGACGTAGACCTTGGAGCCGTTGAGCACGTACTCGTCGCCCTCCCGCACGGCGGTGCTCTCCATGCCGAGGACGTGGCCGCCCGACTGCGGCTCGGTCACCGCGATCGTGGGCAGGCACTCGCCGGCCGCCACCGCGGGCAGCCAGGTCTTCTTCTGCTCCTCGTCGCCGAAGTGCACGATCTTGGCGACGCCGAGCTGGGAGGCCTGCACCATGGCGCCCATCGCGCCGCTCACCCGGGACAGCTCCTCGATGACCACCGTCTTGGCGAGATGCCCCTCGCCCATCCCGCCGTAGGCGCGGGGGATGGTCACGCCGATCCATCCCTGGCGGGCGATCAGCCGGGACAGGTCCACGCACACGGACCGCCCGGCCTCCATCCCCGCGACCCGTGGCGCCACCTCGCGGAGTGCGAACTCCCGCACCCGTTCCCTCAGTTCCTCGTGCCGTTTGCTGGTGAAGTAGGGATCCATCACTTGCCCTTCCGCGTCGCGCTCCCCGCGTGCCTGCCAGGCGGGGGTGGTGCTTGGGCAGCAGCGGCCCTGTCCCGTCGGCCGAGTGGGAGTCGGCTGCGCCCGACCCCTGCGTCGTGAACATCGTGTCCAGCGGCTCGACCGTGGGGAACGCGATCCGGAAGGTTGTCCTGAAACCCCTTCCTGCTCGATCCGGATCGCTTTGTGCCGGGCAGGGCCCGAGCTTGTCGACTGGGTGACCGTGAGTGGGGGTCCCAGCAGCATTACCCAGTGGCATAACCCCGTCACCCTGGAGCAACGGCTCAACTGGAACGCGCTGGCGCACTTCGGGGGCGTGCGTTTGGGGGATTCGCGCCCCGGTGGGTGTGGCGCGATCTCGTCGCACCACCGTCACACCTCGGCCACCCCGGCGAACGGTTGGCCCCGGGATGTCCCCGGCAGGGCGTAACGTGTTGTCATCAACAGGCGACGAACAGCCATGACCCGTGCCCGAACCGGGAATCGATACCCGGTGTCGGACGACTCGTCGGGTTCGTCGAGAAGGGCGCGCGCCGCGTGCCGCACAGGGCCGGCAGGAGGAGGGCGACAGGTGGAGCAGGTGCCGGGAGTGGCCGAGGAGCTGATGCAGGCGGCGGACGGCACGCCGCTGGCCACCTACAGCTGGCGCCCCCGCGGCGGCACTCCCCGGGCCCTCGTCCTCGTCGCCCACGGGGCCGCCGAACACGCCCGCCGCTACGAGGACTTCGCCCGCCACCTCACCGCGCACGGCTACGCGGTGGTCGCCTGCGACCACCGCGGGCACGGCGGCACGGCCCGGTACACCGGCGGCCTCGGCGCCGCCGGCGAGGACGCCTGGCGCTGGATCGTGCGCGACCTGCACACGGTCGGCGAGCGGGCCCGCGCCGAGTTCTCCGGCGTCCCCCTGGTGCTGATGGGCCACAGCATGGGCGCCCAACTCGCCAGGGACTACGCCCAGGAGTACGGCGAGGAGTTGGCCGGGCTCATCCTCACCGGCACCTTCCGCTCGCTGCCCGGCTGCGAGACGGAGTCGGTGGTGCGCTCGCTGAGTGCCGAGATCGAGAAGGTGGGCAGGAACGCGCCCTCGGGCTTTGTCACCGACCTGTTCGGCTCGCTCGGTGCGGCCTTCGAACGGCGCACCGGCTTCGAATGGCTCTCCCGCGACCCGGCCCAGGTCGACCGCTACGTCGCCGACGAGTGGTGCGGCTTCCCCTTCGGCGCCGGGCTGAGCCTGGACTGGGTGCTCGGCTCCCGGAAGATCAACGACCCGGACCATTTCCACCGCATTCCGCGCACCCTGCCCGTGCACATCGCCGTCGGCGACCAGGACCCGTGCCACCAGCGCATGACGCTGGTCTACGAACTGCTGGAGGACTTCCGCCACCTGGGCACCCGGGATCTCAGCTGGCGGGCCTACCCCCAGGCCCGCCACGAGATCCTGAACGAGACCAACCGCGCCGAGGTCCACGCCGACCTGCTGCGCTGGCTCGACCAGCGCCTGGGCTGATCGCCCCGCCCCGCGGCACCCCGCCCCAGGCCGTGCCGCGGGGCGGGGCGATC
>NZ_WMLF01000039.1 GCF_014156695.1 Streptomyces durbertensis
ACCCCCGCCGCCTCCGCGACCGGCGAGCCGGTCGCGGACTTCACCGCCGCCGAGCCGGCGGTCGCCGAAGCCACCCCGGCGGAGCCCGCCGTGCCGACGCCCGTCGAGCCGGAGCCCGCCGTGCCGATGCCCGTCGAGCCGACGCCCGACGAGCCGACGCCCGACGAGCCGACCGCGTCGACGCCGGTCGAGGCGGCGGACACCGAGCCCGTGGGCGCCGAGACGCAGCAGGCCGGTACCGAACCCGCCGCGCAGGGACAGCCCATCGCGCTCGGTGCCGCCGCACCGACTCCGCCGACGGCCGATGTCCAGGGCGACTCCCGACCCACGGCCCCCGAGGGCCAGCCGCAGAACGCCGACCCGCAGCAGGTGACGATCCCGGCGCCCGCCGGTGAGATGCCGCTCCCCGCCGGTCCGGCCGCGCCGGGGCAGGGCGCTCCTGTCGCCCAGGCGCCGGAGACGGGCGATCCGCTGACCGACCCCCTGCCCGAGCAGGCACAGGCACACCTCGCCGAGCCGGTGCCCGCCGCCGCGCCCGTGGGCGCGGCGCCGGCCGGTGACGCGGTGGAGCCCGGCGGACCGCAGCCGGTCGCGAACGGGTCCCCGGAGCCGCCGCAGGCCGTGGCGGTGGCCCCGGTCGACGCGCCGGCCGCCGCGCCCGCGCAGCCCGCACGCGTGGTGCCGGCGCCGAGGGCCGCCGAGCCGCAGCCCGCGCCCGCGTCGGCGGCCGCCGCGCCCCCGCCCGCCGCCGCTGACCCGGCACAGGCACCGGGCGAGCAGCCTTCGACGCAGCCCGCGCCCGGCCCCACCGTGCACGCGATGCCCGCCGCCGAGGCGACGCCGGCAGCCGAGCCGTCGGCGCAGGCGGCCGACAAGCCCGCCGCCCCGGCAGAGCCCGCGCCCGGTGCGGAGCCCGCCCAGCCCGTCGCCGAGGACGTGCCCGCCGCCCCGGTCTCCGCGGAGGAGGCGCCCGCCGCCGAGCCCGCCTCCGCGGCGCCCGCCTCCGAGGAGCCCGCGCCCGAGGAGGCCGCGCCCGCCGAGGCCGTGGCCGTCGAGGGGGAGGCGACGTCCGACGCCGCCGCGCAGCCCGTCGCCGAGGAGCAGGCCCCGCAGGGGCCGCCGGCGCCCGGCTACTCGGACGCCGACCGCGAGGCCGTGCACCGCGCGATGCGCGACCGCCGCGACATCCGCAACGGCTTCCGCCCGGACCCGATCCCGCACGAGGTGCTGCTGCGCGTCCTGGAGGCCGCGCACACCGCGCCCAGCGTGGGCCACTCGCAGCCGTGGGACTTCGTGATCATCCGCTCCGAGGAGACCCGGCGCCGGATGCACGAGCTGGCTGTGCGCCAGCGCGACGCCTACGCCAGATCGCTGCCGAAGGCGCGGGCGAAGCAGTTCAAGGAACTGAAGATCGAGGCCATCCTCGACACCCCGGTGAACATCGTCGTCACCGCCGACGGCACCCGTGGCGGCCGGCACACCCTCGGCCGCCACACCCAGCCGCAGATGGCGCCCTACTCGTCCGCGCTGGCGGTGGAGAACCTGTGGCTCGCGGCCCGGGCCGAGGGGCTGGGCGTCGGCTGGGTCAGCTTCTTCGACGAGCGGGAGATGGTCCGCGAGCTCGGCCTGCCCGAGCACCTGGAGGTCGTGGCCTACCTGTGCGTCGGCTACGTCGACGAGTTCCCCGACGAGCCGGAGCTGGTGCAGGCCGGCTGGTCCAAGCGCCGGCCACTGTCGTGGGTGGTGCACGAGGAGTCCTACGGGCGGCGGATACTGCCCGGCGCCGAGCCGCACGACCTGCTCAGCGAGACCCTGGCCGCGATCCGTCCGCTGGACGCCAAGGCACTCGGCGAGGCGTGGGAGCGGCAGAAGCGCATGACCAAGCCGTCCGGCGCGCTCGGCATGCTGGAGATCATCTCCGCACAGCTCAGCGGACTGGCCCGGCAGTGCCCGCCGCCGATCCCGGAGCCGGCCGCCGTGGCGATCTTCGCCGGTGACCACGGGGTGCACGCCCAGGGCGTGACCGCGTGGCCGCAGGAGGTCACCGGTCAGATGGTGGCGAACTTCCTGGGCGGCGGGGCCGTCTGCAACGCGTTCGCCGGGCAGGTCGGCGCCGAGGTGTGTGTGATCGATGTCGGCGTGGCGGGCACCCTGCCCGCGACCCCCGGGCTGCTGCCGCGCAAGGTCAGGCCGGGTACCGCCGACTTCACCACCGGTCCCGCGATGACCCGCGAGGAGGCCACCCGCGCCCTGGAGGTGGGCATCGAGACCGCGCGCGACCTGGTCACCGCCGGGAACCGGGCCCTGCTGACGGGCGAGATGGGCATCGCCAACACCACCGTCTCGGCCGCGCTGATCTCCGTCTACACCGGTGTCGACCCGGCGGAGGTCACCGGGCGCGGCACCGGCGTGAGCGACGAGATGCACGCCCACAAGGTCGAGGTCGTCCGGCGGGCCCTGGAACTCCACGACGTGGACCCCACCGACCCGATCGGGGTGCTCGCCGCGATCGGCGGCCTGGAGCACGCCGCGATGGTCGGCCTGATCCTCGGCGGCGCCTCGCTGCGCACGCCGGTGATCCTGGACGGCGTCAGCGCCGGCGCCGCCGCGCTGGTCGCCCGGGCCATGGCACCGGAGTCGCTGGCGGCCTGCGTCGCCGGCCACCGCAGCGCCGAACCGGGCCACCTCGCCGCGCTCAACACCCTGGGGCTGCGTCCGCTGGTCGATCTCGACCTGCGGCTCGGGGAGGGCACCGGCGCCCTGCTCGCCCTGCCGATCGTGCAGAGCGCGGCCCGCGCGATGCACGAGGTCGCCACGTTTGATGCGGCGGGCGTCACAGAGAAGAACTGATCGGCCGCCGGCCGTCTACAGTGCACCTATCCGCCGCTCCGCCGCCGCAGCGGCCCCCGTGCTCGATCCGAGGAGCAGCACCGCCATGCCCGAGCTTCCCGCCTACCCCGTCGGCCTGCGTCTGGCGGGCCGCCGCGTTGTCGTACTCGGCGGCGGCACCGTCGCGCAGCGCCGGCTGCCCTCGCTGATCGCCGCCGGCGCGGTGGTGGAACTGATCTCCCCCGAGGTCACCGCCACCATCGAGGCGATGGCGGACACCGGCGAGATCAGCTGGGCCCGGCGCGGCTACCGGCCCGGCGACCTGGCCGACGCCTGGTACGCGCTGATCGCCACCAGCGACCCCGAGGCCAACGAGGCCGCCTCCGCAGAGGCCGAGCGGTCACGGGTGTGGGCGGTCCGCAGCGACGACGCGGCGGCGGCGACCGCCTGGACGCCGGCGACCGGACACAGCGAGGGCGTCACGGTGGCCGTGCTCACCGGCCAGGACCCGCGGCGTTCGGCGGCGGTCCGGGACGCCGTCATCGAGGGGCTGCGGGACGGCACGCTGGCGGCGCCGCCGTTCCGGGAGCGCGCGAGCGGCAGCGTCGCCCTGGTGGGCGGCGGCCCCGGCGACCCCGACCTGATCACCGTGCGCGGCCGGCGGCTGCTGGCCGCCGCCGACGTGGTCGTCGCGGACCGGCTCGGCCCGCGCGAACTGCTCGACGAACTCCCGCCGCACGTCGAGGTGATCGACGCGGCGAAGATCCCCTACGGCCGGGCCATGGCGCAGGAGGCCATCAACGAGGCGCTGGTCAGCCACGCCAAGGCCGGCCGCGCGGTCGTCCGCCTGAAGGGCGGCGACCCGTACGTCTTCGGGCGCGGCATGGAGGAGGCCCAGGCGCTGGCCGCCGAGGGCATCCCGGTCACCGTCGTCCCCGGCATCTCCAGCTCGATCAGCGTGCCGGCGGTGGCGGGCATCCCGGTCACCCACCGGGGCGTGGCCCACGAGTTCACCGTCGTCAGCGGGCACGTGGCCCCCGACGACAGCCGCTCCCTGGTGGACTGGGCGGCGCTGGCCCGGCTGCGCGGCACCCTGGTCGTCCTGATGGGCGTCGAGCGGATCACCGCCATCGCCAAGGCGCTGGTCGACCACGGCAGGGACGGGGACACCCCGGTCGCCGTGATCCAGGAGGGCACCACCGCCGCCGAGCGCCGACTGGACGCCACCCTGGCCACCGTCGGCGACGCCGTCGCGCGGGAGGGCATACGCCCGCCCGCCGTCATCGTCATCGGCGACGTCGTGTCCGTCGGACTCGGCGCCGGCCGCTGAACACGAGGGAAACCGCACCACCCGTGGCAGAGCCGATCACCGTCGAGGACCCGGGCGACCCCCGGCTGTCCGACTACACCGACCTGACCGACGTCGCACTGCGGCGCCGCCGCGAGCCGGCCGAGGGGCTGTTCATCGCGGAGGGCGAGAAGGTCATCCGCCGCGCGCTCGCCGCCGGCTACGAGATCCGGTCGATGCTGCTGTCGCCGAAGTGGCTCGACGTGATGGGCGACGTGGTCGCGGAGCTTCCCGCGCCCGTCTACGCGGTGACGCCGCGGGTCGCCGAGCAGGTCACCGGCTACCACGTGCACCGGGGCGCGCTGGCCTCGATGGCCCGGCGGCCGGAGCCCGAGCCCGGCTCGCTGCTGGCCGGGGCGCGGCGGGTCGCCGTCTTCGAGGACCTGGTCGACCACGCCAACGTCGGCGCCGCCTTCCGCAACGCGGCGGCGCTCGGCGTGGACGCCGTGCTGCTGACCCCGCGCTGCGCGGACCCGCTCTACCGGCGGGCGGTGAAGGTCTCGATGGGCGCCGTCCTCCAGGTGCCGTGGACCCGCTTCGGCTCCTGGCCGGACGGGCTCGACGTACTGGGGGAGCACGGCTTCCTCACCGCCGCGCTGTGCCTGGCCGACGACTCGGTCGGCCTGGACGAACTCGCCGCGCGGCGGCCCGAGCGGCTGGCGCTGCTCTTCGGCACCGAGGGCGAGGGGCTGACGGCCGGGGCGCTGGCCCGCGCCGACGTGCGGGTGCGCATCCCGATGGCGGCCGGCGTGGACTCCCTCAACGTCGCCGCCGCCTCCGCCGTCGCCTTCTACGCCACCCGCTGACCCGGCCACCCGCTGACCCGGCCACCCCGCCGGGCGGCGGGAAGCGGGTCAGGAGAAGACGCCCTGCACCAGCGCGATGCCCAGCGCGACGGCGACCGTCACCGTCACGAACACCACAAGCCGCTGTCTCAGCAGCCTCCGGCGGGCCTCGCTCCGTGGCAGCGGCCGCCGCCCGGGCCGGCTGCCGCCGCCGGCACGCGACGCCGGAACCGTTCGGCCGCGACCGCCGCCGCCCGCCGTGGGCCGGGCGGGCCGACGGCCGGAGCCGGCCCCGCTCCCGGTGGGGCGTCCGGTGGCGCGCTCGCCGGTGCGGCCCGCCGTACGGGAGCCGGTCGTGTTGCTGCGAACCGTGCGGATCGTGGCGGCGGGCGCGTCGGTGGTGACCCGGGCGGCCGGCAGGCCGCGTGCCTCCCGTGCCGCGATCTCCTTGAGCCGCAGCGAGAGCTGGAGGGTGCTCGGCCGGTCCTCCGGGGACTTCGCGAGGCAGGCCGCGACGATCGGCGCGAGCGCCGGCGGCACCGCCGACAGGTGCGCGTCCTCGTGCACGACGCGGTACAGCATGACCTCCGAACTGCCCTGCCCGAACGGGGAGTCGCCGGTCGCGGCGTAGGCGAGGGTGGCACCCAGCGAGAACACGTCGGTGGCCGGTGTGACCGCCGCGCCGCGCACCTGCTCGGGAGCGAGGAAGCCCGGCGAACCGACCGCCGTGCCGACGTGGGTGAGGGTGCTGGCCCCCGTCGCCCAGGCGATGCCGAAGTCGATGATGCGGGGGCCCTTGGGGGAGAGCAGGATGTTCGACGGCTTGAGGTCGCGGTGGACGACACCGGCCTCGTGCACCGCGACCAGGCCCTCCGCGAGCGCCGCGCCGACCGCGGCGACCTGCGCCGCCGACAGCGGACCGCCCTCGTGCACCTTGTCGTGCAGCGACGGTCCCGGAACGTACTGGGTGGCGAACCACGGCCGGGCGGCGTCGAGATCGGCCGCGACCAGCCGCGCGGTGCAGCCGCCGCGGATGCGCCGCGCCGCGGACACCTCACGCGCGAAGCGGGTCCGGAACTCCTCGTCCTCCGCCAGGTCCGGCCGGATCACCTTCAGCGCGACACGCTGCCCGCGCCGGTCCGAACCGAGGTAGACCACGCCCATCCCGCCCGCGCCCAAGCGCCGGTGAAGTTTGAACGAGCCCACGACGCGCGGGTCTTCGCGCCGTAGCCGCATTATCGCCATGCCCTTCCCCTGCCTCCGGTGGACAGGCCCCGTATCGCTCGCGCCGCCCGGTCCTGATGACGCCCACAGCTTACGGAGTGCCGTGCCCCCGCGCGCAGATGCCGCGCGTGCCGGGAGGTGGATTGTCGCCGGGTGCGGACGACCGCCCGGCACGGGGGCGTGGCGAGCCGACCGGGCACGGGCCGGACGGCTGTACCGGCGTCAACTGCGGTGGCACACAAGGGAGGTGGCGTCGGAGGCCGGTCACGGGCACGGACGGTGGCAGGGAGCCCGGCCGGGTGGCGGAGAGGCCGCCGGGCTCGGCCGGGCGGGGGGAGTGCCGGTGATCTTCGGGTGAGTGAAGTCACCATGATCCATCCGGTCTCGGGGGCGGTCTCCACCCTGGGGAGTACACGAGGACGAGCGGCCTCCTTCTTGGGGATGCCCCCGTTCGGTACGCGGGCATGACGTCCGGCGGTCGCCCGCTGCCTAGGCTTGTGGACAAGCGGTGGGTGACGTACTCGTCCCCCGAGGTGGGTCGCCCACCGCGACAGACCCTGAGGGAGCGTGAGTGATGGCGCACATGGCGCAGCGGGCGACCGCCCGCGCACAGGAGCGGGTCTCGTGCCTGGTCGCCACCGTCGCGACCATCGGCACCCGGCCGTCCGGCCAGCGGCATCCGCTGGTGGCGGCCGCCATCGTGCTCCCCGTGGCCCTGCTCCTCGCCGTCGTCTTCGGCGGCGTGGACGCGGTGGTCACCAAAGCGTCGTCCGTGGCGGGAATGCTGGGGCGCTAGAGCGGCGCCCCGGGGTCCGGGAGAGCGGCCCGGACCGGGGACATCCCGGCCAGTCAACCCCGTGGGGACGGGGGTGCGGAGGACGGCGAGAGGCCCGGGCAGCTGGGGAGCTGCCCGGGCCTCGGCCATGTCCGGCCCCTGGTGGCGACATCCGGCGGACAGCCCGCCGGCGGTTCACCGCACCAGAAAGCCCCGGTCGGCGTGCCGACCGGGGCTCTGCTGTGGACGATACTGGGATTGAACCAGTGACCTCTTCCGTGTCAGGGAAGCGCTCTCCCGCTGAGCTAATCGTCCGTGACGCGGCCACCGGGCCCCGGAGCTGGTCCGGTACCGGCGGCTGTGCCGCGAAGTGCGCGATACTGGGATTGAACCAGTGACCTCTTCCGTGTCAGGGAAGCGCTCTCCCGCTGAGCTAATCGCGCGGGGGCCCGAAGGCCGGTGGACGATACTGGGATTGAACCAGTGACCTCTTCCGTGTCAGGGAAGCGCTCTCCCGCTGAGCTAATCGTCCATAAAGGTGGAGACGGGATTCGAACCCGTGTAGACGGCTTTGCAGGCCGTTGCCTCGCCTCTCGGCCACTCCACCAGGAGTGCGGGGACCAGGCCCCACTTCGAGCGGACGACGAGATTCGAACTCGCGACCCTCACCTTGGCAAGGTGATGCTCTACCAACTGAGCCACGTCCGCAGGTGTCGTGTGTCCGGTGCCTGTTCGTGCCCCGGCGACGCGTTGAACTCTAGCGGATTCCGCGGCCAGCTCCAATTCCGTTCCGCCCGTACCAGGAGCCTAGACTCGAAACCGTGCTCGATCTGCCCCCGCTCGCCCGCTTCGGCGGCGTTCTCGCCTCCGACCTGCGGGATGTCACCAACGACCCGGCGGCCCTGGACTCCCGGGGCTGGTGGGCGGTGGTCGCCGACTTCGAGGGGGAACCGGTCTGCGCGCGCTTCGCCGACGTGCGGCCGGCGCCCCCCGCCTCCCGGGCCGCCCACTGGCGCGGGCCCGCCCCCGGGGACTGGACCTCCTCGCTGGACGAGGCCGCCTACGTCGCCGGCGTCCGCCGCGTCCGCGAGTACATCGCCGCGGGCGACGTCTACCAGGCCAACCTCTGCCGGGTGCTGACCGCGCCGCTGCCCGACCCCGGCACGGCGGACGTCGCGGCCCTCGCCGACGCCCTCGACCGGGGCAACCCCGCCCCCTACGCGGGTGTCGTCCGGCTGCCGGCGCACGGCGTCGAGGTCGCCACCGCCTCCCCCGAGCTGTACCTGCGCCGCCGGGGCCGCGTCGTGGAGTCCGGGCCGATCAAGGGGACCGGCCGCACCGCGGACGACCTGCTGGAGAAGGACCACGCCGAGAACGTGATGATCGTCGACCTGGTCCGCAACGACCTCGGGCGGGTCTGCGCCACCGGCAGCGTCACCGTGCCCTCGCTGTGCGCGGTGGAGGCCCACCCCGGCCTGGTCCACCTCGTCTCCACCGTCCGCGGCGAACTCGCCGACGGCGCCGGCTGGGCCGAACTGCTCGCCGGCACCTTCCCGCCGGGCTCGGTCACCGGCGCCCCGAAGTCCAGCGCGCTCCGCATCATCGGGGAACTGGAGACGGCCCCCCGGGGCCCCTACTGCGGCGGCGTCGGCTGGGTAGACGCCGACCGCGGCCGCGGCGAGCTGGCGGTGGGCATCCGCACCTTCTGGATCGACCGGCACGCCCCCGGAGGGCCGGTCCTGCGCTTCGGCACCGGCGCCGGCATCACCTGGGGATCCGACCCGGACCGGGAGTGGGCGGAGACGGAACTCAAGGCCGAGCGGCTGCTGCGGGTAGCGTCGGGACAACAGCCGAGCGGCCCGACCGGAGCCGCCGGCACGGCGGGCACGGCGCCTCGGGGCGCCACGGAGAGGAAGGCGGCACAGTGACGCTGATCTGGGTGGACGGCGCCCTCAGGGACCCCGCGAACGCGCGGGTCTCCATCTTCGACCACGGACTGACCGTGGGCGACGGCGTGTTCGAGTCGGTCAAGACGCTCGACGGCCACCCCTTCGCCCTGACCCGCCACCTCGCGCGACTCGCCCGCTCGGCCGCCGGCCTCGGCCTGCCCGAACCCGACCTCGACGAGGTGCGCCGGGCCTGCACGGCCGTCCTCGACGCCAACCCGGCCGCTCTCGGACTGCTGCGCATCACCTACACCGCCGGGCTCGGCCCGCTCGCCTCCAGCCGCGGCGAGGACCGCCCCACCCTGGTCGTCGCGGCCGGCGAGGCCCGCCGCCGCCCGGACGCCACCGCCGTGATCACCGTGCCATGGCGGCGCAACGAGCACGGCGCGCTGACCGGCCTGAAGACCACCTCCTACGCGGAGAACGTGATCGCCCTCGCCCGGGCGCGGCAGAGCGCGGCCACCGAGGCGCTGTTCGCGAACACCGCCGGGCTGCTGTGCGAGGGCACCGGCAGCAACGTCTTCGCGGTGCTCGACGGCCGGCTCCACACCCCGCCGCTCAGCTCCGGCTGCCTGGCCGGCATCACCAGGGAACTGGTCCTCCACTGGACCGACGCCCAGGAGACCGACCTGACCATGGACGACCTCGCACACGCCGAGGAGGTCTTCCTGACCTCCTCGCTCCGGGACGTGCAGGCGGTGCGGGCGATCGACGGGCGGCCGCTGGACCAGGCCCCCGGGCCCGTCACCGCCAAGGCCATGCGGATCTTCGAGGAGCGCTCCGCCGCCGACATGGACCCCTGACGGGCCGTCTCCGCCGCTCGGCGGGCTGGGCAGCGTCCTGTCGCGCTGGTACAAACACAGCGATGACCACCACACTGCGCCCGTCCGCCCCCGAACGGCGCTTCGCCGACGGCAGCCGCTCGCGGACGTACGACATCTGCGTCAACAGCCGACCCGTCGGCGGCGTGCGGCTGCGGACGGAGGTCGAGCCCGGCGCCCCGCCGGTCGGCCGGATCGACCGGCTTGAGGTCGCGCCCGCCGACCGGCGGCGCGGCCGGGCCACCGTGGCCGTGCTCGCCGCCGAGGAGATCCTGCGGACCTGGGACTGCTCCCGGGCCTGGCTCGCGGTGCCCGCGACCGCCGAACCGGCGGTGAGCCTCGCCGCCGCACTCGGCTACCGCCCGGCGGTCGCCCACCTCGACAAGCACCTCACCACCGCCCCCGAGCTGCCGCCTGGCACCAGCCACCGGCCGCTCACGGACGAGGAGGTCGAGCGGTGGCGGGCGGACACCGCCGAGCGGTTCGTGGCGGAGTGCGTGGCCGAGGGCATGGACCGGGAGTTCGCCGAGGCCCGCTCCCGCAGGGACCTCGCCGCGCCGCCCCCGGGCGGCGACGTTGTGGCCACCCGCGTGCTGTGGGCGCTGGAGCACCGGGGCGAGCGGGTCGGCACCCTGTGGCTCTCCCCGGGCAGCCCGGGAGTGGAGGACGGTTTTGTCCACTCCGTCGCCGTCGACGAGCCGTACCGGGGGAGGGGCCACGGGCGCACCCTGATGCTGCTCGCGGAACGCGAGTGCCTGGCCGGCGGTGTCGACCGGCTCGCTCTCAACGTCTTCGAGTCCAACACCGTCGCCAGACGGCTCTACGCGTCGCTGGGCTACCGGGCGACCGTGCTGCACTACGGCAAGCGGCTGTGGTGACCCGGTGACCCGGTGACCCGGTGACCCGGTGGGCCCGCGCGGCCGGCGCGGGTTCAGGCGGCTGTCAGCAGCCCGTCGACGATTTCCTCGATCCGGGCCCGCAGCCCCTCCTGGGAGCGGCCGCCGTCCAGCCGCTCGCCCCCGACGACGTAGGTGGGTGTGCCGCTGACACCCAGCGCCCGGCCCTCGGCCTGGTCGGCGTCGACGGCCAGCAGGTGCCGCCCGTCGAACAGCGCGCTCTCCACCTCGCCGGCGTCCAGGCCCAGCTCGGCGGCGAGCGCCACCAGCAGCTCCTCGCCGCGCTGACCGAGCTCGGCGGTCCGGCCCAGCAGCTCCCGCACGTACCGGTCGCCGGCGCCCTGCGCGTACGCCTCCTCGGCGGCCTGCGCGGCGGCGTAGGCGTGCTTGTTCTTCGCCAGCGGGAAGTGGCGCAGCCGGATCTCCAGCCGGTCGCCGTAGCGTTCGCGCAGCGCGGCGAGGTCGGCCTGCGCGGTGTGGCAGTCCGGGCACTGGAGGTCGAACCAGGTCTCCAGGACGGGACGTGGCGCGGTGTGGTCGTCTGTGGACATGGGGACATCCTCCCAGCCGGTCGCCGGACCCCGTGCGGGGGAGGTCCGCGCCCTGCGCGGCGGTCCGGCCTCCACCCAGGGGAGGAGTCGCGACCCGGGTAATTCCCCCAGGTTCGCCCCCCACCTTGGCGCCGGCGAGGTGCGGCGAGGCAGGATGGAGACATGCTGACCATCACCGTGTGCGCCGCACTCTCGGCGGCCGGCCTGGCCGTCTCGTTCCTGACCGCCTACCGCCGCCGGTTTGTGAAGGCCACGCGGCTGGCGGCGATCTCGCTGCTCCCGATCGGACTGGCGATGGCCGGTCTGATCGGCCTGGGCGGGAAGATCGTCCAGGCGTTCTCCACCTGGGCGGCCGACCTCGTGTTCAAGCCGTCGGTGTGGGCCGGGTTCGCTGTGCTGGCGCTGGCCGTCGTGCTCTACCTGGTGGCCGGCTTCGCGCAGGCCCGGTCCGGCGGCGGGGCCCGGCGGGAGCCCGCCGAGGGCGGCGGCCGCGGGCAGACCGCTGCGCCGCCGGCAGCCTCCCCGCCGGCGCTGCGCCGGGGCGGTGGACGTGAGGCCGCCCCCGCCGGGGAGGACTTCTCGGACATCGAAGCGATTCTGAAAAAGCACGGGATCTGATGAACTGTGCGGCCCGACGGGCGTGTTGAGCAGCTGGTCGGTGCGCGCCGCGCGATGATCGCGGTGAGATGCAGCACTACCCAGGGGACCAGCTCCCGTCCGCGTCAGACCCGCCCCGGCCCGTCGACGTCTCCTCCCCGGCCGACGAGCCGCGCGGCTGCCTTTTTGCCCTCTCGCAGCCCCCGCTGATCCTCTTCCTCGCGGTGATCGGCGGAATCCTGCTGCTCAGTGCCGTGCACGACCTGTTGCTGCTGTGACGCCGCGCGTGTGGCCGTGCCGCCGCCCGACGGCCTGCTTGACGTCCCGCCCGCGGGCCGCCGGCTACGCCTCCGCCGCCTGGGCGTTCTCCGCGGACTCCCGCTGCCGGGCCCGATAGGCGGCCACGTGCAGCCGGTTGCCGCAGGTGCGGCTGGAGCAGTAGCGCCGGGAGCGGTTGCGGGAGAGGTCGATGAAGGCCCGGCGGCAGTCCGGGGCGGCGCAGCGGCGCAGCCGCTCCCGCTCGCCGCCGACGATGAGGTAGCCGAGCGCCATGCCGCCGTCGGCGGCCAGGTGGTCGGCGACGCTCGCGCCGGGCGCGAAGTAGTGCACGTGCCAGTCGTAGCCGTCGTGGTCGGTGAGCTGCGGTGTGGTGCCGGCCTTGGCGACCAGGGCGTTGACCAGTTCGGCTGCGGTGCGGGTGTCGGGGGCGGCGAAGACCTCGGCGAAGCGGTCCCTGACCTCGCGCACGGCGGCGAGGTCGGCCTCGGCGAGCCGGCTGACGCCGCTGATGCTGTTGCGCTCCACGTAACCGCGCAGGGCGTCGAGATCCGTCAGCGTGTCGGGCTTGTCCTCGTCCGCCGCGGTGTTCAGGAGATCGACGACGCCGTCGAGCGCGAACCGGGTGTCGTGGTTGATCAGCACGGTCGCTCCAGGCCGGTGGTGTCCGTCAGCTTCTGTTCAGGTGTTCGTAGCTGACGGGAGACTCTATCTCCTAGCGTGCCTCAGGCCGCCGTCACCTGGGAGTGACGGCGGCCTGAACCGGCCATGCGCTTCCTGCCTGGCGGCCGCCGGGCCGCCTGCCGTCGCCCCGAGTCGGACGGCAGGCGCCTGCCGGCGGGTGGCGACCCGCCCGTGTTCCCGTCCGACCGGCGCCGGCTAGGCCACCGGCGCCGGTCGGACGAGCTCAGCTCTCGGCGAGGATGTGCGAAAGCTCGGTGTCGAGGTCGAAGTGTCGGTGTTCGGTGCCGGGCGGCACCGCCGCGTCCGTTCGCTTGAGGAAGGACTCCAGAGCCCGCGCCGGGGCCTCCAGCAGCGCCTCACCCTCGGGCGAGCTGAGGGCGATGCAGACGACGCCCTGCCCGTGGCTTCGGGAGGGCCAGACTCGTACGTCGCCGGTGCCCGTGGGGCGGTGCAGCCCCTCCGCGAGGAGGTCGCGGGCGAAGACCCACTCGACCGTCTCCTCGGCACCGGTGTGGAAGGTCGCATGTACCGCGTAGGGGTCGGCCGTGTCATACCGCAGGCCCGCGGGTACAGGCAGGGAGGACTCGCTGGATACAACGAGGCGCAGGTGCAGCTCGCAGCTGACCGTGGTGTTCATAAGCGCCAGGGCCTTTCGCTCAGTGTGCGCTCGGGGGTTCGCACGTCGGCGAAATCGACATGCCACCTACCGGCCGGTTGTAAACCCCTCTGCCTGATTTGGCCTTCTTCGACCCCATGAACACGGGGATCGGTTGTTTGCGTACTGCGTCCGTTGAGGTGAAGGCCGGTTCCCGCCGTTTTTCGAACGCACATCCGAAGGGGGGTGCGGAAGGGGTGTCGAAGGGGAGGGCGAAGGTGGTGCCGGGAGATGCCCGCCGATCTTCACCGGTGAGGCCGTCGGGTGAGGAGGTGGTCACGGCGGGGTGTCGGCATGCGGTAGTGTTGGCGCCGCACCGCGGGCGATTAGCTCAGTGGGAGAGCGCTTCGTTCACACCGAAGAGGTCACTGGTTCGAACCCAGTATCGCCCACCGTGGACAAGGGGTCCGGAAGGCAGCGAGCCTTCCGGACCCCTTGTGTGTTCCCGTGCCCGGTCCGGTGAACGTGGTTTGGAGGAGGGCTGACCTCCCTGTATGGTTCTACCCGTGCCGCAGGGCACAGGGGGCGATTAGCTCAGTGGGAGAGCGCTTCGTTCACACCGAAGAGGTCACTGGTTCGAACCCAGTATCGCCCACACACCCCACGCAGGGCCGGTCAGTCAGCGACGACCGGCCTTTGTCGTTTCCCGCTCCCCCTCCGTCGTCCCGGGGTTCCGGCCCCGGTCGCGGCGGGCAACCGCTTGGCGCGTACGCGCTCTGGCTCGGTACGATTCCAGCCGCGGCCGGCGTTCGCCGCCGCTTCCCGAACCGAGTCAGGAGAGATCCGGTGTCAGACGTCCGTGTTGCCGTTCAACGCGATTCCGAGCGGGAAGAGCGCGTGGTGACCACGGGCACGACCGCCGGCGCGCTCTTCGAGGGGGAGCGGAACATCGTCGCGGCCCGGGTCGGCGGACAGCTGAGGGACCTGGCGTACCCGCTCGCCGACGGCGACGAGGTCGAGCCGGTCGACGTGAACAGCCCCGACGGCCTCGACATCCTGCGGCACTCCACCGCGCACGTGATGGCGCAGGCGGTGCAGGAGCTGTTCCCCGAGGCCAAGCTGGGCATCGGTCCGCCCGTCAAGGACGGCTTCTACTACGACTTCGACGTCGCCGAGCCGTTCCACCCGGACGACCTCAAGCGCATCGAGAAGAAGATGCAGGAGATCATCAAGCGCGGTCAGCGCTTCTCCCGCCGGGTCACCACCGACGAGGAGGCCCGCCAGGAGCTGGCCGGCGAGCCGTACAAGCTCGAGCTCATCGGGCTGAAGGGCTCCGCCGCCGAGGCCGCCGAGGGCGCGTCCGCCGAGGTCGGCGCCGGCGAGCTGACCATCTACGACAACCTCGACGCGAAGACCGGCGAGCTGTGCTGGAAGGACCTCTGCCGGGGTCCGCACCTGCCCACCACCCGGCTCGTCCCGGCGTTCAAGCTGATGCGCGTCGCCGCCGCGTACTGGCGGGGCAACGAGAAGAACAAGCAGCTCCAGCGCATCTACGGCACCGCCTGGCCGGCCAAGGACCAGCTCAAGGCGTACCTGGAGTTCCTCGCCGAGGCGGAGAAGCGCGACCACCGCAAGCTGGGCAGCGAACTCGACCTGTTCTCCATCCCCGAGGAGATCGGCTCCGGCCTGGCCGTCTTCCACCCCAGGGGCGGCATCATCCGCCGGGTCATGGAGGACTACTCCCGCAAGCGGCACGAGGAGGCGGACTACGAGTTCGTCTACTCCCCGCACGCCACCAAGGGCACCCTCTTCGAGAAGTCGGGCCACCTGGACTGGTACGCCGACGGCATGTACCCGCCCATGCAGCTCGACGAGGGCCAGGACTACTACCTGAAGCCCATGAACTGCCCCATGCACAACCTGATCTTCGACGCGCGGGGCCGGTCCTACCGCGAACTGCCGCTGCGGCTCTTCGAGTTCGGCACGGTCTACCGCTACGAGAAGTCCGGTGTGGTGCACGGCCTCACCCGGGCGCGGGGCTTCACCCAGGACGACGCGCACATCTACTGCACCCGTGAGCAGATGGCCGACGAGCTGGACTCCCTGCTCACCTTCGTGCTGAACCTCCTGCGCGACTACGGTCTCGACGACTTCTACCTGGAGCTGTCCACCAAGGACCCGGAGAAGTTCATCGGCTCCGACGAGAACTGGGAGCAGGCCACCGAGGCGCTGCGCCAGGCCGCCGAGAAGCAGGGCCTGGAACTGGTCATGGACCCGGGCGGCGCGGCCTTCTACGGGCCGAAGATCTCCGTCCAGGCGAAGGACGCCATCGGCCGCACCTGGCAGATGTCGACGATCCAGGTGGACTTCAACCTGCCCGACCGCTTCGACCTGGAGTACACCGCCGCCGACGGCTCCCGGCAGCGGCCGGTGATGATCCACCGGGCGCTCTTCGGTTCCATCGAGCGCTTCTTCGCCGTCCTGCTGGAGCACTACGCGGGTGTCTTCCCGCCGTGGCTGGCCCCGGTGCAGGCCGTCGGCATCCCGATCGGCGACGACCACGTGCCGTACCTGCGGGAGTTCGCCGCCGAGGCGAAGGCCCAGGGCCTGCGGGTGGAGGTCGACGCCTCCTCCGACCGCATGCAGAAGAAGATCCGCAACGCCCAGAAGGCCAAGGTGCCGTTCATGGTCATCGCGGGCGACGACGACATGGCGGCCGGCGCGGTCAGCTTCCGCTACCGGGACGGCTCCCAGAAGAACGGCATCCCGCGCGAGGAGGCCCTCGCGGAGATCCGGCGCGCCGTGGAGTCCCGCGAGCAGGTCTGACCAGGCCGCTGACGGCCCGCTGACGGTCGGGGCCCCGGGTGACCACCCGGGGCCCCGACCGTCGTCAGGACGCCATATGCTGGCCGGCATGACCAGCGAGCCGGAGCAGCAGATCGGAGTGGGGTCGCCGGACGCGTTCCAGCGGCTGTGGACACCCCACCGCATGGCGTACATCCAGGGGGAGAACAAGCCGAGCGGCTCCGCCGCGGGAGACGGCTGCCCCTTCTGCGAGATCCCCGCCAAGAGCGACGAGGACGGGCTGGTCGTCGCCCGGGGCGCACACGTCTACGCGGTCCTGAACCTGTACCCGTACAACGGCGGCCACCTGATGGTGGTCCCCTTCCGGCACGTCGCCGACTACACCGGCCTCACCGACGCGGAGACCGTCGAACTCGCCGACTTCACCAAGCGCGCCATGACCGCGCTGCGGGCCGCCTCCGGCGCGCACGGCTTCAACATCGGCATGAACCAGGGCGACGCCGCCGGCGCCGGCATCGCCGCCCACCTGCACCAGCACCTGGTGCCGCGCTGGGGCGGCGACACCAACTTCATGCCGGTCATCGGACACACCAAGGTGCTGCCGCAACTGCTCGCCGACACCCGGCGGATGATCGCCGCCGCCTGGCCGACGGACTGACCGCCCCGGCGCCCCGGGCAAGCCTCCGGCCGGCGCCGCGGGCGGGCTCAGGCGTTGTACTCGTCCGCCTTGGTCGGGACGTGCGCCTGGACCGCGCCGCTGAGGAACTGCGAGCGGGCGCCGAACTTCTCCGTCGCCACCCCGTTGTCCTCCAGCACCTTCAGCGCCGCCGTGTGCACCACCCGCAGCACCGGCGTCGCGGCCCGCAGCGCGTCGTCCGCCATGAAGCGGTGCCGCCACGGCTTGTCCGCCCAGGTGTGCCGCAGTCCGAACGGCTCGGGCAGCGTGAGCTTGCCGCCGAGGAAGTCCAGCACCGGCGGGAACCAGGTCAACGGCGCCCGGGCGGCCAGTCGCACGACCTCCTTGGTGTCCACCAGCGGCAGCGGCACGCTCTTGGTCTCCCAGAACTTCACCGTCTTGCTGACCTGCTTGGCCTTCGGTGCCGGCTTGGTGGTGAACAGCGGGTGCACCGGGCCCAGCGCGTGGCCCGTCACCTCGATGCGCAACGTGTGGTGCAGCACGGTGACGCTGATCAGCAGCGTCAGCACCAACTGGCCGTCCCACAGCACGAACTGCACACCCAGGTAGTGCCGGTTGCCGCTGCCGAACTGCTGCTCGTTGCAGATCCGCTGGATCTCGAAGTCCCTGACCTGGTAGGCCTCGACCTCCTGGCCCTCCGGGCGGGACACCGCCTTCGCGCCCTCACTGACCGGCGCCACGATCCAGTGCCGTATCGAGGGCTTGGGGAAACCTCCGGTGTGCAGCGGGCCGCGCTCCAGCATCCGCAACTGGTCCTGGATCGCGCGGATCACGTCCCAGCTGCGGAACGGGTTGATCTCCTCCGCGTCCGCACGCGGCGCCAGCTCTTCGGCCAGCTGCCAGCTGCCCCAGCGGGTGCCCATGCCCAGTATCCCCTTGGGGCCCGCGTAGAAGACCAGGTTGCTGTTCTGCTCGGCGGCGAGCTGGGTCAGCGCCTTGCGCAGCCGTTCCGCGTCGGCGTCGTTCGGGTCCTGCGGCACCGTCTCCGGGATGCGGGCCCCGACCCCGCCGCCGGAGAGCAGGCCCATCCAGCACTCGCGCAGCTCCCTGGCGTACCGCTCGCAGATCCGCTTGGCCAGGAACCAGCCGATGACCGGGGCCACCAGCATCACCCGCAGGTAGATCGCCAGGAAGCCGCCGACCGGCAGCGTCACCGCGACCAGCAGCACCACGGCGGCCAGCGCCCCGAGCGCCAGCACACCGAACGCGCCCGCCCGCTTGTTCTGCGCCCCCGCCAGCCACCTGCGCAGCTGGAAGCCGCCCAGCCAGAGCAGCACGCCGGGCAGGAACAGCAGCCCCAGCAGTCCCATCACGGCCGTCAGACGCGCGTCGCGCGCCTTGCGGAAACGGGAGGCGGCCAGGCAGTGGTCGGCGATCACCTGCGGGTCGGTGCCGAAGGACTGGATCAGCGGTGCCCGTCCGCCACCGAGCATGCGCACCTGCACCGCCCGGGAGAACGCCTCACCCAGGTTCGGCTCGAACAGGGAGAGCTTCGGCGGCTTCACCGACGCCTCGTCGTTCGCCTTCAGCAGGTCGGTGACAGGACCGTCCCGGTAGGCGGCCGAGGCGAGCGCCTGCGTCGCGGCGCTCTGGCCGGAGCCGGCGGAGAGCGGGACCTGCGCGCCGGGACTGAAGTCGACCGCCGCGCCCTGCTGCCTGCCGTCGTCGAAGCCGGCCACCCGTACCCCCACTGTCGTCCGCGCGTCGCACCATGGGCTGTTCCCCACCGGGATGCTCGTCACACATCCTGCCGGACCGTCA
Source organism: Streptomyces durbertensis (assembly GCF_014156695.1). Lineage (GTDB taxonomy): Bacteria > Actinomycetota > Actinomycetes > Streptomycetales > Streptomycetaceae > Streptomyces > Streptomyces durbertensis. The sequence goes on from NZ_WMLF01000039.1 coordinate 18,591, forward strand.
GACTATCGGTGTTCGGGCGTTCAACCGGACGCTTCCAGCATCCTGGCCGCCAACTGCGGCGGTACCGGCTCGTGTCGGAGGTGCCGGCGGGTGAACCCGCCGGAGCCGTGCGCCAGCGACCGCAGCTCCACCGCGTAGCGCCCCAACTCCCGTTCCGGGACCTCCGCGCGCACCCAGGTGCTGCCGCCCTCCCACTGCTCGGTGCCGAGCACCCGGCCGCGCCGCGCCGAGAGATCGCTGAGCACCGCGCCGACGTACTCGTCCGCCACCGTGACCGTCACCTCGGCGATCGGCTCCAGCAGCCGCAGCCCGGCCTCCTGCGCCGCCTCCCGCAGCGCCAGCGCGCCGGCGGTCTGGAACGCCGCGTCCGAGGAGTCCACCGAGTGCGCCTTGCCGTCCTTCAGCGTCACCCGCACGTCGACCAGCGGCCGCTCGCCGCGCAGCCCGGCCGCCGCCCGGGCCCGCACCCCCTTCTCCACCGAGGGGATGAACTGCCGCGGCACCGCGCCGCCCACCACCTCGTCCACGAACTCGACGCCGGAGCCGACCGGCAGCGGCTCCACGGCGATCTCGCACACCGCGTACTGGCCGTGCCCGCCGGACTGCTTCACGTGCCGGCCGTGCCCGGTGGCCGGACCGGCGAACGTCTCCCGCAGCTCCACCCGGTGCTCCTCGGTGTCCACCCGCACCCCGAACCGGCCGCGCAACCGCTCCAGCGCCACGTCCCGGTGCGCCTCGCCCAGACACCACAGCACCACCTGCCCGGTGGCCCGGTTCTGCTCGACGCGCAGCGTCGGGTCCTCGGCGGCGAGCTTCGCCAGGCCCTGGGAGAAGCGGTCCTCGTCCGCCTTGCCGTGGGCCCGCACCGGCACCGGCAGCAACGGGTCCGGCAGCTCCCACGGGGGCATCAGCAGCGGGTCGGCGCGGTCGGAGAGCGTGTCACCGGTCTCCGCCCCGGTCAGCCGCGCCACGCACGCCAGGTCGCCGGCGACGGCCTGCCCGAGCGGACGCTGGTGGCGGCCGAACGGCGAGGTCAGCGCGCCGACCCTGACGTCCAGGTCGTGGTCCTCGTGGCCGCGGTCGGCCAGCCCGTGGCCGCAGACGTGCACCGCGGTGTCCGGCCGCAGCGTCCCGGAGAACACCCGCACCAGCGCCACCCGGCCCACGTACGGGTCGGAGGCCAGCCGCACCACCTCGGCGACCAGCGGACCGGACGGGTCGCACGTCAGCCCGGGGCGCGGCTTGCCGTCCGGCGTGGTCACCGGCGGCAGCGCCCGCTCCCGCGGGGTGGGGAAGCCGCGCGCGACCAGCTCGAGCACCTCGACCGTGCCGAGCGCCTGCTCGACGTCGACGGCCGCCGGCGCCGCCACCAGGACCGGATGGAACACCGCCTTCGCGACTGCCTTCTCCAGGTCGGTGACCAGCAGCGGCGCCTCCACCTCGGTGCCCGCCGCGTAGCGGTCCATCAGCGTCTCGTCCTCGCTCTCGGCGATCACCCCCTCGATCAGCCGCTCCCGCGCCCCCGCCAGCCGGGCCACCTCCCCGTCCTGCGGCGGACGCACCTCGCGGCGGCCGGCCGTGTAGTCGACGACCTGCCCGGTGAGCAGCGCGGCCAGCCCGGTGACCGGCGGGTGCCCGTCCGCGCCGGGCTCCCCGGTGATCGGCAGGTGCAGCGGCAGCACGGCGTCCGGGTCGGCGCCGCCGAAGGCGTCCTGGCACAGCGCGACCATCTCGTCGAAGTCGGCGCGGACGGCGTCCAGATGGGTCAGCACGATCGCGCGGGGCGTGCCGACGTCGGCGCACTCCCGCCACAGCGCGCGGGTGCCCGCGTCCACCCCGTCTGCCGCCGAGACCACAAAAAGCGCCGCGTCAGCCGCGCGCAGCCCCGCCCGCAGTTCCCCGAGGAAGTCCGGGTGCCCCGGCGTGTCCAGCAGGTTGACCCGCACCCCCTCCCAGTCCAGCGGCACCACCGACAACTGCACCGAACGGCCCTGCCGCTGCTCGATCTCGTCGTGGTCGGAGACCGTCGTGCCGTCCTCGACCCGGCCGGAGCGCGACAACACGCCCGAGGCCCGCGCCAACGCCTCCGCCAGCGTCGTCTTGCCCGACCCGCTCGGGCCGACCAGCGCCACGTTGCGCAGCGCCTCCGGGTCCGCCACCTCGACGACCCGGTCGGCCACCTGCGCCGCCGTCCCGTTCCTGTCGCCCATGAGCCCGCCTCCGCCGCTCGGCAACCGGTCCCTTCGAGCTTTCCACCGCCGGGCCGGGTCGTCCACACGTCGCGTCGGAGGCGGTGCGCCGCGCGCACCGGACGGGCCCGGGTCCGTGCGCGCCCGCCGACCGGCGCGTGGCTACGATGGGCCAGCCGGTGGCCGAACGCCACACGGCTCGATCGACCAATCGGGACGGCAATGCTGAACAAGTACGCGCGTGCCTTCTTCACGCGTGTCTTCACACCGCTCGCCGCTCTGCTCCTGCGGCTGGGCGTCAGCCCTGACGCGGTCACCCTCGTCGGCACCGGCGGCGTGGTCGCCGGTGCGCTGGTGTTCTACCCGCAGGGCCACTTCTTCTGGGGCACGGTCTTCATCACCGTGTTCGTCTTCTCCGACATGCTGGACGGCAACATGGCCCGGCAGTCGGGCCGATCGAGCCGGTGGGGCGCCTTCCTGGACTCCACCCTGGACCGGGTGGCCGACTCGGCCGTCTTCGGCGGACTGGCCCTGTGGTACGCGGGCCGGGGCGACAGCGTCACACTGTGCGCGGTGTCGATCTTCTGCCTGGCGAGCGGCCAGGTCGTCTCGTACACCAAGGCGCGCGGCGAGAGCATCGGCCTGCCGGTGAACGTCAACGGGCTGGTCGAGCGGTCCGAGCGGCTGGTGCTCACCCTGGTGTGCACCGGCCTCGCCGGCTTCGCGGCCTTCGGTGTGCCCTACATCGAGGTGCTGCTGCCGATCGCGCTGTGGACCGTGGCGCTGGGCAGCTGTGTCACGCTGGGACAGAGGGTCGTCACCGTCCGCCGGGAGGCCGCCGAGGCCGACGCCGCCGAACGTGCCGCCACGGCCACCGC
>NZ_WMLF01000390.1 GCF_014156695.1 Streptomyces durbertensis
GTGGGGGCGAGGTCGGTGGCGGGGATGCCGCCGCCCTGGGCGATGTCGTTGTTGCCGCCGCCGCGACCCGAGAGCAGGCCCTTGACGAGGGTGGCCGCCGACAGGCCGGCGTCCTTCGCGGCGCGGTTGACGGCGACGACCAGCGCCGTCTTGCCGTCGGTCTCGGCGCCGATCGCGACCACGCCGGGGGCGCGGGCGTCGAGACGGTCGCGGACGGCGAGGGCGAGTTCGCGGGCGCTGCCGCCGTCGCCGCTGAGGGTGCCCGTCGCGGCGAGGGTGCCGTCGACGTCGACGGCGGCGGCGGCGAGTTCGGCGGCGCGGCCGGCGGCCTCCTTGCGGCGGAGTTCGGCGGACTGCCGGTCGGCGGCCTTCAGCCGGTCCAGCAGCGTCGCGATGCGCTCGGGCAACTGGTCCTTGGGGGACTGGAGTTGTTCGGCGATGCGGGCGACGAGGTCGCGTTCCCGGGCGAGGTAGCCGAAGCCCTCCACGCCGACGGCGGCCTCCACGCGCCGCATGCCCGCGCCGACGGACGACTCGCCGGTGACGGCGACGACGCCGACCTGCGAGGCGTGCTCGACGTGCGTGCCGCCGCACAGCTCACGCGACCACGGGCCGCCGATCTCCACGACGCGCACCTTCTCGCCGTACGTCTCGCCGAAGAGGGCGAGCGCGCCGATCTCCTTGGCCTCCGGCAGCGTCATCCAGCGCACGCCCACCGGCAGGTCGGCGCGGAGTGCCCGGTTGGCGGCCTCCTCGACCTCGCTGCGGGTGGTCGGGCCGAGGGCGCCGCGCCAGGGGAAGTCCAGCCGCAGGTAGCCGGGCCGGTTGTAGGAGCCGGCCTGCAGCGCGGTGGGGCCGAGGATCTGGCGGAGCGCGGCGTGCAGGACGTGGGTGCCGGAGTGCGCCTGGCGGGCGCCGAGCCGCCACTCGGGGTCGACGGCGGCCCGGACGGTGTCGCCGACGGCCAGCTCACCGGCGGTGACCCGCACCTGGTGCACCACAAGGCCCGGCAACGGCCGTTGCACGTCCAGGACTTCGGCTTCGGAGGCGGTGCCGGTCAGCACGCCCGCGTCGCTGTCCTGGCCGCCGGACTCGGCGTAGAACGGGGTGCGGTCGAGTACGACGGTGACGATCTCGCCGGTGGACGCGGCCGGCCGCTGCCCGGTGGGGGCGAGGATCGCCAGGACGACGGACTCCGTCTCCAGCTTCTCCCAGGCCAGCCAGTCCGTCGGGCCGTTGGCGTCGAGCACCGAGCGCAGCGCGGCGGTGTCGGCGGCGCCGGACTTGCGGGAACGCGCGTCGGCGCGGGCCCGCTCGCGCTGCTCGTTCATCAGCGCGGTGAAGCCCTCGCGGTCCACGTCGACGCCCTGCTCGGCGGCCATCTCCAGGGTGAGGTCGATGGGGAAGCCGTACGTGTCGTGCAGGAGGAACGCCTGCGCGCCCGGCAGGGTGTGGCGGCCCTCGTCGCGGGCCTTGGCGACGGCGGTGTCCAGCACGGTCGTGCCCTGCCGCAGCGTCGTGCGGAACGCGTCCTCCTCGCCGTACGCCTGCTGGGCGATCCGGTCGAAGTCGGCGGTCAGCTCCGGGTAGCTGGGCGCCATGCAGTCGCGGGCGACGGGCAGCAGCTCCGGCAGCGCCGGGTCCTGGTGGCCGAGCAGCCGCACGGCCCGCACCGCGCGGCGCAGGATGCGGCGCAGCACGTAGCCCCGGCCCTCGTTGCCGGGCGAGGTGCCGTCGGCGAGCATCATCAGCCCGGTGCGGACGTGGTCGGCGATCACCCGCAGCCGCACGTCCGCGTCGTGCTCGGCGCCGTAGCGGACACCGGTGAGTTCGGCGGCGCGGTCGAGGATCGGGCGGGTCTCGTCGATCTCGTACAGGTTGTCGACGCCCTGGAGCAGGGTGGCCATGCGCTCCAGGCCCATACCGGTGTCGATGTTGCGGCGCGGCAGCTCGCCGAGGATCGGGTAGCCCGACTTGCCGGGACCGGGGCCGCGCTCGTACTGCATGAAGACGAGGTTCCAGAACTCCATGTACCGGTCCTCGTCGACCTCCGGGCCGCCCGCGCGGCCGAGGGCGGGGCCCCGGTCGTAGTACAGCTCGGAGCAGGGGCCGCAGGGGCCCGGCACGCCCATCGACCAGAAGTTGTCCTCGTCGCCCCGGGTGACGATCCGCTCCGACGGCAGGTCGGCGACGCGGCGCCAGATGTCCGCGCTCTCCTCGTCCGAGTGGTGCACGGTCACCCAGATCCGCTCCGGGGCGAGACCGTAGCCGCCCGCGTCGACGGGCGCCGTGGACAGCTCCCAGGCGTAGGCGATGGCCTCCTCCTTGAAGTAGTCCCCGAAGGAGAAGTTGCCGTTCATCTGGAAGAACGAGCCGTGCCGCGTCGTGCGGCCGACCTCCTCGATGTCCAGGGTGCGCACGCACTTCTGCACGCTGGCGGCACGCGGCCAGGGCGCCACGTCCTCACCGGCCAGGTACGGCTTGAAGGGGACCATGCCGGCGTTGACGAACAGCAGCGTCGGGTCCGGTGTCGGCAGCGGCGCGCTGGGGACGACGGTGTGCCCGCGTTCGGCGAAGTAGTCGAGGAAGCGGCGGCGGATCTCGGCGGTGCGCACGGTGGTCTCCGGTGGGTCAGGTCGGGCGAGTGGTCGTGAGCGGGCCGGTGGGGACGCCGGGACGGGACGGTCCGGCGGCCGGGCCGCCTCAGACGGCGGCGGCCGGCAGCGGGTACGGCTTCAGCGCCGCGTACTCCAGCGGCGCGGACGGGTCGACGGCCAGGTCCAGCGTGGCCGGTTCGGCGCCGGAACGCACCAGCAGGTCGCCGACGGCGGCGATCATCGCGCCGTTGTCGGTGCACAGCCGCAGCGGCGGCACCCGCAGCGTGATGCCGGCCTTCTCGCAGCGCAGTTGCGCCAGCGAACGCACGCGCGAGTTGGCGGCCACACCGCCGACGACCACCAGCGTGTCCACGCCGTGCTCCAGGCACGCCGAGACCGCCTTGCGGGTGAGCACGTCGGCCACCGCCTCCTGCAGCGACGCGGCGCCGTCGGCCACGGGCAGCTCGCTACCGGCGGCCCGGTGCTGCTCGGCCCAGCGGGCGGCGGCGGTCTTCAGGCCGGAGAAGGAGAACGCGTGCCGGTCGTCGCGCGGCCCGGTCAGCGGACGCGGGAAGTGCACGGCCTTCGGGTCGCCGTCCCGCGCCGCCCGGTCGATCGCCGGCCCGCCCGGGTAGGGCAGCCCGAAGACGCGGGCGACCTTGTCGAAGCACTCGCCGGCGGCGTCGTCGAGGGTGTCACCCAGATGGAGGATCGGGTCCTTGACCAGGTCCCGGACGAGCAGCAGCGAGGTGTGGCCGCCGGAGACGATCAGCACCATGCACGGGTTCGGCAGCGGGCCGTGCTCCAACGTGTCGGCGGCGACGTGCCCGGCCAGGTGGTGCACGCCGTACAGCGGCACGTCCAGTGCGAACGCGTAGCCCTTCGCGGCGGCGACGCCGACCTGCAGGGCGCCGGCCAGGCCGGGCCCGGAGGTGACGGCCACCGCGTCGACGTCCCGCAGCTTCAGCCCGGCCTGCGACAGCGCCTCCTCGACGACCGGCCGCATCGCGTGCACGTGGGCGCGGGCGGCGATCTCCGGCACCACGCCGCCGAAGCGCGCGTGCTCCTCCATGCTCGACGCCACCGCGTGGCCCAGCAGCTTCCCGTCACGGACGATCCCGGCGCCGGTCTCGTCGCAGGACGACTCGATGCCCAGCACCACGGGTGAGCCGGTCATGGTGGGCCTCCAGCCCTCGAAAAAGCGGTTACAGCCTGCGCTACGAGTGTAATTGCCCGCAAAGTTCGAACGCGCTCGCAGACGAACCGGCGCCGAGCGCGACTGTGCGAACCTCCAAGCATGCGCGCGTCTGCAATGTGAGATGCCCTCGAACTCGCGCAGATGCCATCCGATCGGGCTTATGGTGTCGCACATGCAGTCCTACACCATCGGCCAGGCCGCGCGGCTGCTCGGCGTCAGCCCCGACACCGCGCGCCGCTGGGCCGACGCCGGCCGCGTCCCCACCCACCGCGACGAGTCCGGCCGCCGCATGATCGACGGCCGCCACCTGGCCGCGTTCGCCGTCGAACTCGGCCAGCAGGGCGCCCCCGACGACGACGAGCCCTACACCTCCGCTCGCAACGCGTTCCCCGGCATCGTCACCGCCGTCAAGCTCGGCGACGTCGCCGCCCAGGTGGAGATCCAGGCCGGCCCGCACCGCCTGGTCTCCCTGCTCACCCGGGAGGCCGTCGAGGAACTGGGCCTGGAGGTCGGTATGCGCGCCACCGCGCGCGTGAAGTCCACCAACGTCCACATCGACCGCGCCTGACCGCGTCCGCCGTCCGCCGCCTCGTTCGAGAAGAGACCCCGTGCCGCACGCCAGCCCCCCGCGCCGCCGCCTCCTCGGCGCCGCGCTCGCCCTCCTCCTCACCGCCCCGCTGGCCGCCTGCGGCGGCGGGGGCGACGGCACGGCCGACGGCGCCGACACCCGCCTCACCGTCCTCGCCGCCGCCTCCCTCACCGACGTGCTGCGCACCGCCGGCGCCGCGTACGAGAAGGAGCACGAGCGCACCCGCGTCCGCTTCTCCTTCGCCGGCTCCCAGGAACTCGTCGCACAGGTCAGGCAGGGCGCACCGGCCGACGTCCTCGTCACCGCCGACACCGACAGCATGGACACCCTCGCCGGCCGCACCGGCGATCCGGCGGTCGTCGCCCGCAACCGGCTGGTCATCGCCGTCGCCAAGGGCAACCCGGAACGCGTCGGCGGGCTCGCCGACCTCGCCCGCCCCGGCCTCAAGGTGGTGCTCGCCGCACCCGAGGTGCCCGCGGGCCGCTACGCCCGCGAAGTCCTCGACCGCCAGAAGGCCGAGGTCACCAGCGTCTCCGACGAACCGAACGTGCGGGCCGCCCTCAGCAAGGTCGAACTGGGCGAGGCCGACGCCGGCCTCGTCTACGCGACCGACGCCGCGGCAAGCGACCGCGTGGACACCGTCGTCGTGCCCGACAAGCAGAACGTCGACGTCGCCTACCCCGCCGCGGTCCTGAAGGACAGCGCCCACGGCAAGGCCGCCGCCGGCTTCGTCGAATGGCTGAACTCACCCGCCGCGCGGCGGGTGAGTTCAGCCATTCGACGAAGCCGGCGGC
>NZ_WMLF01000391.1 GCF_014156695.1 Streptomyces durbertensis
ACCGGGGTGTGGTCGTCGCGGTAGGGGGGTGTCATGTGCCGCTCCGCTCCGCCCGGCCGGCCGACGGCGGGCGCTGTGGGTCCGTCAGGTGGCAGGCTGCGGCCGACGGCCCGGACGGCAGCGGCGGCCGCTCACTCGCGCAGCGCCCGCCGGGGACCAGCGTCCGCTCGGGGCACCGGGGGTGGAAGGCGCAGCCGCCGGGTGGTGCCAGCAGGCTGGGCGGGCTGCCCGCCACGGGGACGAGGTCCGCCGTGACGTCCCCGCGCAGCGTGGGCACGGACGCCAGCAGGCCCCGCGTGTAGGGGTGCCGGGGCTGCCGCAGCAGCGGCCGCGCGGGACCGCGTTCGACGGCCCGGCCGGCGTACATGACCAGCACGTCGTCGGCGACCCGGGAGACCACTCCGAGGTCGTGGGTGATCATGATGATCGCCGTCCCCGACTCCTGTTGCAGCTCCCGCAGCAGGTCGAGGATCTGCGCCTGGACGGTGACGTCAAGCGCGGTGGTCGGCTCGTCGGCGATCAGCAGCTCGGGGTCGCAGACCAGCGCCATCGCGATCATCACCCGCTGCCGCATGCCGCCGGAGAACTGGTGGGGGTAGTCGTCGACCCGGAGTCCGGGGTGCGGGATGCCGACCCGGTCCAGCATCTCGACCGCGCGCGCCCTGGCGGCCCGGCGGGAGACGCCCAGGTGCTTCCGGTACGGCTCGGCGATCTGACGGCCCACGGTGTGGTACGGCGACAGCGCGGTCAGCGGGTCCTGGAAGATCATCGCCATCCGTCGGCCGCGCAGCCGTTCCAGCTCCCGTTCCTCCGCGCCGGCCAGTTCCCGGCCGTCGAAGCGGATCGAGCCCTCGGTGCGGGTGCCGCGCCGGTCGTGCAGGCCGAGCAGCGCCATGCCCGTCACCGACTTGCCGGAGCCGGACTCCCCGACGACGCCGAGGGTGCGTCCTCGGCCCAGCTCGAAGGAGAGGCCGTCCACGGCCCGTACGACGCCGTCCTCGGTGTCGAACCGCACCCGCAGGTCCCGCACGGCGAGCAGCGGCTCTCCCCCGCCGTCCGTCCGCTTCCCCGTCCGTGTCCTCGTCGAAGGCGTCATCTCTCTCCTAGGACAGTCGGATGCGGGGGTCGATCCACGCGTAGACGGCGTCGACGACGATGTTGAAGGCGATGATCATCGCGGCGGCGAACAGCATCACGCCCATCAGCATCGGGAGGTCGGTCTGCGTGACGGAGTTCACGGCGAGCCGCCCGAGCCCGGGCAGGGCGAAGGTGAACTCGGTGACCATCGCGCCGCCGAAGAGCGAGCCGAGGTCGACGCCGAGGATGGTGACGATCGGGATGAGCGAGCCGCGCCAGGCGTGCCGGAAGAACACCGTGCGCCCGGACATGCCCTTCGCCCGCGCGGTGCGCACGTGGTCCTCGCGCAGCTGCTCGACGAGCGTGGAGCGCGCCATCCTGGTGTAGGCGGCGGTGAAGATGATCGACATCACCAGCCAGGGCACCAGCAGCCCCTTGAACCAGCCGACCGGGTCCTCTGTCAGGGCGACGTAGCGCGGACTCGGCAGCAGTTGCAGGTGGTACACGAAGACCGCGAGCACCAGCGGGCCGACCAGGTAGATCTGCATCGAACTCATCACCAGGGACAGCGAGCTGAGGCCCTTGTCGACGACGTTGCCCTGGTTGCGGGCGGCGATCATGCCGAGCGCGAGCCCGACGGTCAGGAAGACCACCGCTCCCCCCAGCGCCAGGGAGGCGGTGGTGGGGACGCGGTCCAGGATGGTCTCCAGGACGGGCGACTGGTCGCGGAAGGAGTAGCCGAGGCAGGGCGCCGGGCAGGGACCGGCGGCGAAATCCCTCCCGGCGAAGATCCCCACCAGGTACTCCCAGAACTGCACCGGCACCGGCCGGTCGACCCCGAGGCTCGCCCGGATCATCGCCAGCGACTCCGGGTCGCAGGTCTTGCCGCAGGCGAGCCGGGCCGGGTCGCGGGGGATGCTGTAGAAGAGCAGGAAGGTCACCGCGCTGATGACCAGCAGGATGACCGTCGCGCCGAGCACGCGACGCAGCAGGAACCTGATCATCTGGTTCTGGCTACTTCTTCAGGTAGAGCCGGGTGGGGTCGACTCCGCTGTGCTCGTTGTGGAACACCACGCCGCCGACGTTCGACCCGGCGATCTGGAGCTGCTTGTACGCGAAGAGCGGTACCGCCGGGGTGATCTCCTCCAGGATGTACTTCCCGAGTTCGAACCACTCGGTGGCGGCCTTCTCCGGTTCGGTGATGGCGGTGATCCGGTCGATCTCCCGGTTGACCCTGCGGTTGTTGAGGTGGGAGTAGTTGGCGGAGCCGTCCTCGATGGCGCGGCCGTCGTACTGCGGCGGAATGACGGTCGCGGCGCTGGCCCAGTCGTGGCCCCAGTTGCTGCGGTAGATGTCCCAGCCGTTGTCCACCTTGCCGATGCGGTCGTAGTAGTTGTCCACGGGCACCTCCCTGCGCTGCACGTCGAAACCGGCCTTCTTCAGCGCGTCGGCGACCGCGACCGAGCCCTTCTGGTCGGCGTCGGCGGTGGAGTGCGCGTAGACCAGGCGGGTGCCGACGGCGTCGGCCTCCTCCAGCAGTTCCCGGGCCTTCTTCACGTCGCCGCCGGGCTTGCTCACCTTCTCGAACGGGTCGTAGGAGGGGTCGGCGCCGGGCAGGGTGGGGTTGAGGTAGCCGCCGGTGAGTTCGCCGCCGATGCCGGGACCGTAGGGCGCGAGCACGGCCCGGGTGGGCAGCGCGTGGGCGATGGCCCGGCGGACCCGGTGGTCCTTGACGCGGTCCATGTTGATGGCCATCTGGGCGACGAAGATCTGGTAGCCCTCGATGGTGCGTTCCCGGGCGTCCTTGTCCTTGAGGACCTGCTGGGCGGTGTCGACGTCGACGGATCCGCTCCAGGTGACGGCGTTCGGGTCGGCGTCGGCGAGCAGTTCGCGGGCGCTCTTGCCGTACTCGTGGTTGAAGGTGATCTCGAACCGGTCCACGTAGGCGTGCCGCACGGGGTCGGTCTTGGGGTCCCACTGGTCGTTGCGGACCAGGGTCATGGACCGGCCGCGCCGGAACTCCCCGATCTTGTAGGGGCCCGAGGTGGCCGGTGAGCGGTCGTAGCGCTCCCTGGTGTCACGCTTCTGCGAGACGACGCCGTAGCCGGTGAGGGAGAGCGCGTACGGCAGGTCGTTGCGCGGCTGCTTGAAGCGGAAGACGATCGTGCGGTCGTCCGGGGTCTCCAGCACGTCGTCGGGCAGGTGGTCGCCCTTGTACGGCCCGCCGGGCAGCAGCTTGCGGTGGCCGGCGCCGGAGGTGTCCGCCAGCCACTCCTGGACGAACTTCGGCCCCTCGGTGACGAAGTCGGCGTACAGCCGCTCGACGGTGTGCCGGATGTCGCGCGAGGTGATCGGGCTGCCGTCCTCGAAGCGGATGTTCTCCTTGAGCGTGTAGGTCCAGGTGCGGCCGTTGTCGGAGACCTGTCCCGAGTCGGTGGCCAGGTCGCCGACGACGCTGTAGCGGCCCTTGTTGTCCAGCTTGACGGCGGTCAGCCGGCGGTGGATGAGACTGGCCATGGTGGTCTGCGAGCTGACGTACATCTGGGCGGGGTCCAGATGCTCGTAGCTGTCGCGTTCGAGTACCGGCATCACGCCGCCGCTCCGGGCGCCGGGGGGCGCCTCCGCCGGGCCGGTGGAGGCCGCGGCGTCGGCGAACTCGATGAGCGTCGCGCGTTCCGCCCGGGTCTTCTCCCTCGGTCCGGTGTCGCCGCCCCCGCCGGGGCTGCAGCCGGCCGCCGCCAGCGCGCCGACGACGAGCGCCGCCAGGACGGTCCGCGCGCTCCGGCGCCGAATTGCTGTGTGCTTGGCCATGGTCCCTGCCTGTGGTCGGTCGGTCACCGCTGCCCCCTGGGGTCGAACGCGTCCCGGACGGAGTCCCCGAGCAGGTTGAAGGCGACGATGAAGAGCACCATCGCGCCCGCCGGGAAGAACATGTAGGTGAGGTCGGACTGGTAGACCTCCGCGCCGCGCGCGAACATCCGGCCCCAGTCCGGGGTCGGTTCCATGATTCCCACGCCGAGGAAGGAAAGGGCCGCGGCCGTGGTGACAAACGTCGGCAACATGATCGTCGCCTGGACAAGAATCGGGGTCACCAGGTTCGGCAGGAGTTCCCGCCGGATGATCCACCACGGCGAGGCGCCGCTGACCTTCGCGGCCTCGACGAATTCCCGGTCCCGGAGCGAGAGGGTGACGCCGCGGAGAATTCTGGCCAAGGTCATCCAGCCCAGGAACCACAGGACAAGAATGACCGAAACCACCCGGATGTACGCGGGCGTCTCCTCCGCCGGGTCCACAAAAAGCGCCGCCACGATCGGCATGAAGGCGACGAAGAAGAGCTGGTTCGGGAAGGCCATCAGCAGGTCGATCAGCCGGTTCAGCAGATAGTCGGCCTTACCGCCGAGGTAGCCGGCGCTGACACCGATGATGATCGCGGTGAGCACCGCCAGCACGGTGACGGCCACCGCGATGCCCAGCGAGGTGCGGATCCCGAAGATCAGCTGGGTGAACACGTCACGGCCCTGGCCGGGTTCGAGGCCGAACCAGAACTCGCCGTCGATGCCGCCGTTCGGTTTCACCGGGTACTCGAACTCGTTGAGCAGCCCTTCGCGCTCGTGCCCGTAACGGGTGTAGGGGTCCTTGCCGTAGAGCCAGGAAATCACCGGGGCGAAGAGCGCGACGGCGAAGAAGAACAGCACCACGCAGGCGGCGGCCACGCCGGAGCGGTCACGCCGGAAGCGCCGCCACATGAGCTGCCCGGGCGAGCGGCCGGCGACTTCCCCGGCGGCGGAACCACCGGCCGCCGAATCCGCCGGAGCTGCGGTGGTCTCGGTCAACGTCCCCCCGTGCGGAAGAGGTGGAGTGGTCAGTGACTTTCCCAACAAGCCGGCGGCCGGTCAAGGACATTCACCGGCCTACACCAATGACACATTTTCCGATGGTCGCTTTTCGGCCGCCCTCGCGAAGGTTAACCCGACGGAAATCGGCGCGAATCACGGCTGATATGGCGGCGCCGCACGCTGGTGCCGTGCGGCCGTGCGGGTGCCGTCGAGAGACGGCCGGGGTGTCGCGACACCCCGGCCGTCCCCGCGGGCCTCAGCCC
>NZ_WMLF01000392.1 GCF_014156695.1 Streptomyces durbertensis
GCCCGAGCCCCACCCCCAGCTGCCGCCGGTGAAGGCCGCGACCACCAAGTAGTGGGGAAGCGCCAGCAGCCACCACTTGACCAAGACCAGCCCCCGGGACAGCCGCTCCGGGTGGTCGACGTGGACACGCAGCGCGTAGTCCGGCACGTCCTTCAGGGTGAACGGGGGGTAGCGGTCGGTGCCCAGCACCGTCCACGCGTAGAAGACCACCCGCCACGTCCAGCGCAGCACCCCCACGTTGAAGTCGAAGATCCCCCGCGGGTAGCGGGCCGTGAAGAGGATCGCGAAGAACGCCACGAGGGTCAGGACCCAGAAGGCGATCCAGAGGAAGACCAGCACGATGTAGTGCGGAATGGCCAGGAACCACTTCACCAGCCACATCCAGCGCGTCAGCCGGGGATCGACCTCGGCCTCGACACGCAGGGGGTACGGAGCGACGGGATTCACGCGGTCACCACCTCCGGAGGATCGCGCCCCCACGGCCGGGGATCCCAGGATCGGCCGTCCGGCCCGCCCACGCCCCCGGAGCAGGGCCGGACGGAGGACGGCGCCGCGCCGCAGCACTCGCCGAAGTCGGAGTGGACCACCATTCCCCCACGGGCCATGCGGCCACCCCCGGGGCGCGGAAGGCGGACGCCGGGAAGGGAGCTCCGGGGTGTATGTACGGGAACCGGTAGTGAGAGGTGTTGGGGTCCTGCATGACCCCGGCGTAGTGGTCGACGCCCTCGGTGTCGAGCACGTGGAGCAGCCGGGCGCCGGCCTCCTGGAGGCGGGTTGCCTCGGCGTCCACCTGGCGGCGGCGCTCCGCGAGCGGGACGGCCCGGCCGGCCGTCACCCGCAGGTCGAGGTGGAGGCGGTTCTTCCCGGCCTTCGGCTCCGGCACCTGCTGGAACCAGAGCCGGGGGCCCACGCCCGCGGGGTCGACGACGGAGTCGGTCACGTCCGCCTCCTCGGGCAGTTCGTCGTCGGGCACGCCGATGTGGCGGTAGCAGGACCGCCAGTCGGGGAAGCCGTCCGGCGGAGGCGCCGGGACGTAGCCGAGCGCTTCCGCCCAGAAGGCGACCAGCCGAGTGGGGTCCGCGCAGTCGACGGTCACCTGTAGCCGTGTTGCCCTCGCCACCTCCGAGGCTCCGGGGTCCGGCTCCCCGGCCTGCCGCACGTCACCGTCAGCGGCCATGCCCGGGGCGCTACTGCCGGCGGGCCCGGTTCACGGCCCAAGCGGCGAGGTAGCCGAGGGAGTTGAGTGCGGTGTGGAGCAGTGCCGGGGCCAGGAGGCTGCCGCTGCGGGCACGGGAGGCGGCGAAGAGCGCGCCGCCGGCGGAGGTGGTCACCACCGCGCCGAGCGCGGCGTTGGCGCGGCGGGCGCCGGTTCCGGCGGCGGAGGCGGAGGCGAGCGCGGGGTTGGCGGCGACCAGATCGGCCGAGGGGAGGACGTGCCACAGGCCGAACAGCAGGACGGGCAGTACCCGGCCGGCGTGCTCGCCGAACGCGTCGGAGAGGAGAACGGGCAGGACCGAGCGGAACGCGATCTCCTCCGGCAGCACCGTGCCCAGCGGTACGTCCAGGAGAGACTGCCGGACCAGGCCGGGCAGGTCGGGGGCGGCGCGCCGGTCGGCGAAGAGCGGCCTCGTGGCGGGCAGCAGGGCGCCGGCGGTGTAGAGGAAGGCGACGCCCGCCGCGGCGGTTCCGCCGAGCCGGGCGCCGGCGGCCAGCCGGTCGCGGCCGAGGCCCAGCGTCGACCAGCCGTGGCCGCGGGCCCGGGCCAGGGCGGCCAGCGCGGTGGCGGATGCGAGGGTGACGGGCACGGAGGAGCGGGGCGCGACCCGGTTGGCGACGACGTTCGTGGCGGCCAGCAGCGTCAGCGCGCCCGCCGCCGTACGCCGTGCGCCGGGGCGGCGCGCGGGCGCCGGCCTCACCGGGGAGGCGTGCGGGGGGCGGCCGGGCACGGAGGTGCGCGCCGCCCCCGGGGCTGGAGTGTCGACGGGGCGGCGCGCGTTGGACCGTGTGTCTTGCTTGCCCTGCTCTTCCACATCACTTCCTTCGCGGCTGTCAGACGCCTCGGGCATTCGGGACGTCGCGGGTCAGGCGCGCTTCTTCACCCGCATCGCCGTGGCCGCGCAGGCCAGGCCCATGCAGAAGACGACAGCACCGACGACGACGTTGTTCCAGATGACTCCGGCATCGGGGTTGGTACCGGCGATCCACGAGGAGACCACCAGCCAGGCGCCGATGGCGCACATCGCCCAACTGAGCCCGTACATGCGCTCAGGGGCCATGGTGAAACCAAGAGCCATCACGGCTATGGCGCCACCGATAATGAGGTTGTGCACGGTCAACGCCGGTTGGTTGGCGGTGAAGTGCACGATCCACGGGGAGCACGCGAGGTAGAGACCGGCGAGGAACACCGGGCCGTCCACCAGCGCGACGTCCCTGCCGCCCAGTACTCGGTCGTACCGGGCCCGCATCTCCATGGCGTCCGGGTGACCTGTGAGGTCACTGCGGGCGTGCGAGATATCGGCCATGCGATTCGCCCCCTTGGGACAGAGGAAACACAAGCCTGACCGCACTCTCATTCTGCCGCGTGAACGCGCAAAGCGGAAGTTGTGGGACAAAGCTACCGCCGAGTTGGGAAGGTCAACCGCCTGTCAACCCCCGTGCGGGGCGGAGGAGGCGCCGGCTCCGCGGGCGCACAGGGCGCGGTCGATCACCTTCTGGAGCGCCTCCTCCTGCCGGAAGACCGCCGTGTCGTCGTACCGCTTGCCGCTGGTGACGAGGGAGATCCCGGAGCGGCCGTCGGCGGTGAAGGAGTTCCGGAAGGCCGTGCCCTCCAGGTCACCGCCGTGGTTCCAGCGCACGCCGCCGCACGGCAGGTCCTGCGACATGACGCCCAGTCCGTAGCGGGCGCCCGGCCACACCTCCTGGTACATCGCGGGCATCGGCACCGTGCGCAGCATCGCCCGCTGCTCGGCCGGTCGCAGCAGTTCGCCGGCCAGCAGCGCGGTGAAGAAGCGGTGCACGTCGCGGTGGCTGCTGACCAGTTCGCCGGCGGCGTCCGCCCAGGTGACGTCCCGGACGGTGGTGTCGGTGTAGCCGTCGGCGTCCTCGAAGCGGTGGTAGGTGCGGGCGTGCGGGCCGCGCAGCCACGGCGAGCCGCCGGGGGCGTGGGTGTCGGCGAGCCGCAGCGGGCGGAGGATCCGGCGTTCCAGTTCCACCCGCCAGTTGTTGCCGGTCACGGCCCTGATGACCATGCCGGCGAGCACGAAGTTGGTGTTGGAGTACTCCCAGTCGGGTGCCGGGTCGTCCTTGTGGGCGGGTGGGAAGCTCGGACGGTGCCGCATGGCGAGCGCCACCAGCTGCTCGGGGGTGTGGCGGCGGAAGCGGTGGCGTTCGAAGGACGCGGCGCTTTCCCCGTCCTCCAGGCTGTCGGTGTAGTTGTGGATGCCGCTGGTGTTCTGGAGCAGGTTGCGCACGGTGACGGCGTTGCCGTTGTTGCCGTTGCCGCGCACCACGCCGGGCAGCCAGCGCTCGACCGGGTCGTCGAGCGACAGCCGCCCCTCGCCGACGAGTTGGAGCAGGGTGACGGAGACGAAGGTCTTGGTGGTGCTGGCGATGCGGAACGTCGTGCGGGCCGGCACGGGTGCGCCGGTGCGCAGGTCGGCGACGCCGGCGCGGGCCCCGGTCGGGCGGCCGTCGACGCGGAGTTCCCCGGCGAGGCTGACGAAGTCCGCCTCGCGGAGGGCCGCGGACACGTCGGCCTGGAACGCGGACCGGTCGGTGTCCGCACGCGCGGGTGCGGGTGCGGGGGCGGCAGGAGCGGCGAGTGCTGTCGCCGCCTGCGCGGGGGTGAGTGTGAGCACGGTGGTGAGCGCGGCTGCCGCCGCCGTGGCACGGGTGGTCCGGGTGAGGCGCATCAGGGTTCCCCTCGGCGTGTGGTCGGTCACCGACAGCCTGGTCGGCGGCCGCCGCCGGGCCTATCCGGCGGGCCACCCACCTCGCCGGCGGGCCGGCACCCGGGCCGGGGGTGGGGCTGGCGCTACCGTGGTCGGCATGGAGATCTGGATCAATCCCGCGTGCTCGAAGTGCCGTGGCGCGGTGCGGCTGCTGGACGAGGAGGGCGCCGAGTACACCGTGCGGCGCTATCTGGACGACCCGCCGAGCGCGGACGAACTGCGCGACGTGCTCGGCCGGTTGGGCCTGGAACCGTGGGACATCACCCGCACCGGCGAACAGGTCGCGAAGGAGCTGGGCATCGGCCGGTGGCCGAAGGAGCCCGCCGAGCGGGAGCGCTGGATCGCCGCGCTGGCCGAGCATCCGCGGCTGATCCAGCGTCCCCTCATCACCGCCGACGACGGCACCGCCGTGGTCGGCCGGAGCGACGAGGCCGTGCGGGAGGCGCTGGCCAGGAGCGCCGGCTGACGCCGGGCGAGCCTGGGCGCCGGGGCCGTCAGGCCGGGGCCGGGTCGGTGAGCGGTACCGGGGTGTAGCCCCGGTCGATCAGCCGTGGCAGGTAGTGGGCGAGGGCGTCGACCGTCTGGGAGCGGTCGCCGCCCCCGTCGTGGGCGAGTACCACGGCGCCGGGGCGGGCGCCGTCCAGGACCCGTGAGCGGATCGTGCGGCTGCCCGGTTCCTTCCAGTCGAGGGTGTCGATCGACCAGCCCATCGGCTCCATGCCCAGCTCCGCGCAGACCCGTAGCGAGGGCCCGTGCCAGGCGCCGTAGGGCGCGCGTGCGAAGCGCGGTGGTGCGCCGAGGGCGCGTTCGATCAGGTCGCAGGTGCGGCCGAGTTCGCGGCGGACCCGCCAGGTGGGGATGAGGTTCAGCTGGGGGTGGCTCCAGGAGTGGTTGGCGATCAGATGGCCGTCGGCGTTGATGGCCTTGATGAGGTCGGGGTTCCAGGCGGCGTTCTCGCCGATGATGAAAAACGTGGCGGGTGCCTGGTAGCGGCGTAGGACGCGCAGCACGGCGGGCGTGTGCACGGGGTGCGGGCCGTCGTCGAAGGTGAGGGCGATGTGGCGTGCCGAGCCGGGCAGGGTCAGGTGCGCGGCGGTGCGGACGGTGGCGGGGCCGGGCCGGCCGGGGTGTCGCAGCGGGGGTGTGGCGGTGCCGGCGAGTGGGCGGAGTCGGTAGGGC
>NZ_WMLF01000393.1 GCF_014156695.1 Streptomyces durbertensis
CAGATCGCCCCGCCGCCGCCCCCGGGCCGCTGAGGACCGGCCGCCCGAGGTGTCCCGGGCCCGCGTCCGGCGTACGCGCCGCCCGCCCGGACCCATAGGATTGGGCAGCGAAGCCGGAACACCCCCGGACAACACGCCTTGAAACCCTAAGGAACGCCGCATGCCTGGCATCACGCGCGAGGAGGTCGCTCACCTCGCCCGGCTGGCCCGCCTGGAGCTGAAGGACGAGGAGCTGGACCACTTCGCCGGACAGCTCGACCAGATCATCGGAGCGGTCGCCGCCGTCTCCGAGGTCGCCGGCGAGGACGTACCGCCGACCTCCCACCCGCTGCCGCTGACCAACGTCATGCGCCCGGACGAGGTCCGTCCGAGCCTGACCCCGCAGCAGGCGCTCTCCGGCGCGCCCGCGCAGGAGCAGCAGCGTTTCAAGGTGCCCCAGATCCTGGGTGAGGAGTGACCGGCATGACCGACCTGACAAGGCTCACCGCCGCCGAGACGGCCGCGCGCATCAAGAGCGGCGAGGTCACCGCGGTCGAGGTGACCGAGGCCCACCTGGCCCGGATCAACGCCGTCGACGAGAAGGTGAACGCCTTCCTGCACGTCGACCGGCAGGGCGCGTTGGAGGCCGCGCGCGCGGTCGACGCCAAGCGCGCCGCCGGCGAGAAGCTCGGCCCGCTGGCCGGCGTCCCGCTGGCGCTGAAGGACATCTTCACCACCGAGGGCGTGCCGACCACCGTCGGCTCCAAGATCCTCGAAGGCTGGATCCCGCCGTACGACGCCACGCTCACCAAGCGGCTGAAGGCCGCCGACGTCGTGATCCTCGGCAAGACCAACATGGACGAGTTCGCGATGGGCTCCTCCACCGAGAACAGCGCGTACGGCCCGACCGGCAACCCGTGGGACCTCACCCGCATCCCCGGCGGCTCCGGCGGCGGTTCCTCTGCGGCCCTGGCGTCCTTCCAGGCGCCGCTGGCCATCGGCACCGACACCGGTGGTTCCATCCGCCAGCCCGCCGCGGTCACCGCGACGGTCGGTGTGAAGCCGACCTACGGCGCGGTCTCCCGCTACGGCATGGTCGCCTTCTCCTCCTCGCTGGACCAGGGCGGCCCGTGCGCCCGCACGGTGCTCGACGCCGCGCTGCTGCACGAGGTGATCGCCGGTCACGACCCGCTGGACTCCACCTCGATCGACGCGCCGGTCCCGCCGGTCGTCGAGGCGGCCCGCAGCGGCGACGTGCGCGGCATGCGGGTGGGCGTCGTCAGGGAGTTCTCCGGCGAGGGCTACCAGGCCGGTGTGATGCAGCGCTTCGAGGAGTCGGTGGAGCTGCTCCGCGAACTCGGCGCCGAGGTCGTGGAGCTGTCCTGCCCGTCCTTCACCAAGGCGCTGGCCGCCTACTACCTGATCGCGCCGAGCGAGTGCTCCTCGAACCTGGCCCGGTTCGACGCGATGCGCTACGGCCTGCGGGTCGGCGACGACGGCACGCACTCGGCCGAGGAGGTCACCGCGCTGACCCGCGAGGCCGGCTTCGGCGACGAGGTCAAGCGCCGCATCATGCTCGGCACCTACGCGCTCAGCTCCGGCTACTACGACGCCTACTACGGCTCGGCGCAGAAGGTCCGGACGCTGATCACCCGGGACTTCGAGCGGGCCTTCGGCGAGGTCGACGTCATCGTCTCGCCGACGACGCCCACCACCGCCTTCCCGATCGGCGAGCGGGCGGACGACCCGATGGCGATGTACCTCGCCGACCTGTGCACCATCCCGTCCAACCTGGCCGGCAACTCCGCCATGTCGCTGCCCTGCGGGCTGGCACCGGAGGACGGGCTCCCGGTGGGGCTCCAGATCATCGCCCCCGCCATGGCCGACGAACGGCTCTACCGTGTCGGGTCCGCCGTCGAGGCGGCCCTCCAGGCACGGTGGGGACACCCGCTGCTTGAGGAGGCACCGTCGCTGTGAGCAAGCTCGAGAAGGCCAAGGGCTTCAAGAAGTCGAAGGCCGGCACCTACCTGTCCATCGGCACCACGCTGTTCGGCGCCGTCAGCGTCGTCAAGCAGGCCAAGAAGGCCCGCTTCGAGCAGGACCGGCTCCAGCTCGTCGACGCCATCGTGTCCGCCGCCGCCATCGCCACCGGTGTCGCGCTGCTCGTCCGCGAGCTGCGCAGGATGAACATCGACGACGTCCTCGCGGACGACTGACGCGGACGAGCGAGCAATGCGAAAGGCAAACTTCCGTGACTGTCACTGACCTGGTGTCGTACGAGGACGTGCTGGCGTCCTACGAGCCGGTCATGGGCCTCGAGGTCCATGTCGAGCTCGGCACCAAGACCAAGATGTTCTGCGGCTGTTCGACGACGCTCGGCGCCGAGCCGAACACCCAGACCTGCCCCACCTGCCTGGGGCTGCCCGGCTCGCTGCCGGTGGTCAACGCGACCGCCGTGGAGTCCGCGATCAAGATCGGTCTGGCGCTGAACTGCCGGATCGCCGAGTGGTGCCGCTTCGCCCGGAAGAACTACTTCTATCCGGACATGCCGAAGAACTTCCAGACCTCCCAGTACGACGAGCCGATCGCCTTCGACGGCTACCTCGACGTGCAGCTGGAGGACGGCGAGGTCTTCCGCGTGGAGATCGAGCGCGCCCACATGGAGGAGGACACCGGCAAGTCGACGCACATCGGCGGCGCCACCGGCCGCATCCACGGCGCGTCGCACTCGCTGCTGGACTACAACCGCGCCGGCATCCCGCTGATCGAGATCGTCACCAAGCCGATCACCGGCGCCGGTGAGCGCGCGCCGGAGGTGGCCCGCGCCTACGTGGCCGAACTCCGCGAGCTGATCAGGGCGCTCGACGTCTCCGAGGCCCGCATGGAGATGGGCCAGATGCGGTGCGACGTCAACCTGTCGCTGATGCCGCACGGCGCGGAGAGGTTCGGCACCCGCAGCGAGACCAAGAACGTCAACTCGCTGCGCAGCGTCGAGCGGGCCACGCGCTTCGAGATGCAGCGCCACGCCACCGTGCTGAACGACGGCGGCGTGATCGTCCAGGAGACGCGCCACTTCCACGAGGACGACGGCTCCACCACCTCGGGTCGGGTCAAGGAGGAGGCGGAGGACTACCGCTACTTCCCCGAGCCCGACCTGGTGCCGGTCGCCCCGTCCCGCGAGTGGGTCGAGGAACTGCGCGGCGGTCTGCCGGAGCTGCCCCGGCTGCGCCGCAACCGGCTGCGTGAGGAGTGGGGCATCTCGCAGCACGAGATGCAGTCGGTGCTCAACGCCGGCGCGCTCGACCTCATCATCGCCACCCTCGACGCCGGCGCCCCCGCCGACCAGGCCCGCAAGTGGTGGATGGGCGAGCTGGCCCGCCGCGCCAACGAGGACGGCACCGACCTGGCGTCGCTGCCCATCACCCCCGAGCAGGTCGCCCGGGTGTGCGCGCTGGTCGCCGAGGGTTCGCTCAACGACAAGCTGGCGCGGCAGACGATCGAGGGTGTGCTGGCCGGCGAGGGCTCGCCGGACGAGGTCGTCGACAAGCGCGGTCTGAAGGTCGTCTCCGACGAGGGCGCGCTCGGTGCCGCCGTGGACGAGGCCATCGCCGCCAACGCGGCCATCGCGGACAAGATCCGCGGCGGCAAGGTCGCGGCGGCCGGCGCGCTGGTCGGCGCGGTGATGAAGGCCACCCGCGGCCAGGCGGACGCCGCCCGTGTCCGGGAGCTGATCCTGGAGAAGCTGGGCGCGCAGGGCTGAGCCCCCGCCCCGGGCGCGGACCACAACGCAGGGTGGCCCGGAGATCACTCTCCGGGCCACCCTGCGTCTGTTGTGTCGTGCCGGCCGCTCAGCGGGGGTCGTCGCCTCCGGACGCCTCGGCCTCGTCGACCGGCAGACCGTGTTCGTCGACCAGCCGGACGCGGGGCGGAAGCACGGCCTCCTGGCCCGGCAGCGAGATGAGGATCTGACCGGAGTCCAGGTCCACCGGGCCGCTGGCCGGGTCGGCGCAGCCCTCCTCGTAGCGGGTGTGCTCCAGCCGCTGCTTCTCGTCCTCGGCGTGCTGCGCGCCCGGGTTGAAGAGCTCGTTCACCAATCCGAACATCGTGCTTCTCCTTACCCCGTCCGGCGCGCGACGGCCGTCAGCGCACCTTCAGTTTCAGAATACGGTCATCCTTGTCGTCCGGGTCGCCCCGACCGTCGGTGTTGCTTGTCACCAGCCACAGCCCGTCGGCGCCGTCGGAGACCACCGTGCGCAGCCGCCCCAGCTCACCCTCCAGGAAGGCCTGCGGGTCGGCCAGCGGCTCCTCGCCGTCCAGTGGCACACGCCACAGCCGTTCACCGCGCAGCCCGGCCATCCACAGCGAGCCGCGCGCGTACGCCAGCCCGCTGGGGGAGGCTTCCGCGGGCGTCCACTGGACGACCGGGTCGACGTACCCCTCCTCGCCTGCCTTGCCCTCCACGTGCGGCCAGCCGTAGTTGCGGCCGGACTTCACCAGGTTGAGCTCGTCCCAGGTGTTCTGGCCGAACTCCGAGGCCCACAGCCGCTTCTCCGCGTCGAAGGCCAGGCCCTGGACGTTGCGGTGGCCGCTGGAGAAGACCACCGAGTTGTCCTCGGCGTTGCCGTCCTCGGGCGGGGTGCCGTCCGGCTTCATGCGAAGGATCTTGCCGGCGGGGGAGTCCTCGTCCTGGGCGAGGCCGGGGCGGGACGCGTCGCCCGTGCCGACGTAGAGCATGCCGTCCGGGCCGAAGGCGATCCGGCCGCCGTTGTGGTTGCCGGCCTTGGGCAGGCCGGTGAAGACGGTGCTCGGCGCGCCGAGCTGCCGGCCCTCGGGCTTGCCCGGGGTGTAGAGCATGCGCACGATCCGGTTGTCGGAGGCGCTGGTGAAGTAGGCGTAGAGGTGGTTGTCGCCGCCGTCCGTGTCGTTCAGCGCGATGCCCAGCAGGCCGCCCTCGCCGCCGGGCTGCACCCCGGGCACCTCGCCGACCTCCGTCTTGCCGCCGTCCTCGCCGGAGATCCGCAGGATCCTGCCGGTGTCACGGGAGGAGACCAGCAGGTCGCCGTTGTCCAGCGGGGCGAGGCCCCAGGGGGAGTCAAGACCGGTGGCGACGGTCTCGACGACCTCCACGGAGCCACGGGCCGGCGG
>NZ_WMLF01000394.1 GCF_014156695.1 Streptomyces durbertensis
CCCTCACCTGCCGCCCCCTCACGCGCCGTCGCCGTGCGCCCCGCGGAGGAGGCCGACGGCGCCGCGCTCGCGCTGCTCGACCGGGAGACCTGGTCACCGCTGCACGCGGTGACGCCGCCGCCCGAGCCGCCGTACCCGCCGTTCTTCGACGAGCGGCAGCGGCCGGCCGACCTCCTGGTGGCGGAGGTGCCGGACCTGCCGGGGCCGGTGGCGTACCTGAAGCTGGTGCCGCCGACGCCGCTGGCCAGCAACCGGCACGTCCTGCAGATCCAGGGCCTGGCCGTCTCCGAGGCGGCGCGCGGCCGGGGCGTCGCCCGGGCGCTGCTGCGCGCGGCGGCGCAGCGGGCGCGGGCGCGGGGCGCGCGTCGGATCACGCTGCGGGTGCTCGCCCCGAACGCGCCGGCGCGCGCGCTCTACGCCGCCGAGGGATACGTGGAGGAGGGCGTGCAGCGCGGGGAGTTCCTGATCGACGGCCGGTACGTGGACGACGTCCTGATGGCGCTCGACCTCGCCTCGCGCGCCGGGTGAGCCCGCACGACGGGGCTCGCGCGGTGGTGCCTCAGGAGACGCGGAAGCGCTTCCACAGCCGCGGGTAGCGCTGCGACATCGCCCTGTCGTTCTCGAAGTCCGGCGGGGTGCCGAGCGGCTCGTCCGGCGGGTCGGACAGCCCCAGGTCCGGCAGTTCGGAGCCGATGAGCTGGTTGTAGGCGTCGTCGGCGGCGAAGCCGATGTCCTCGCCGTCGCCGTCGACGTCCGGGTCGAAGTCCGACAGCAGGTCGGCGAGGGCGTCCGGGTCGTCGTGCAGGGCGCCCTCGAACACCGCCCTGCCCTGGCCGATGAGCCAGCAGCGGAAGGAGTCGAAGACGTCGTCGCTCGCGCCGTCGAGCAGCACCCACGCCGCGCCCCACAGATCCCAGCGGTAGCTGCGCAGGAAGCGCGCCTCGAAGTGGCGGGCGAAGTCGGTGACCGACTCGGGGTCGAGCTGCACGAGGCGTTCGACCAGCAGCTCCGCGTGCTCGACGGGGTCGCCTTCGGCGGCCTCGCGGGCGCTGTCGACCAGCTCCCAGAACTCGTCCTCGTGCATCGTCACGGGACCAGCATCGTCCCGGGTCGGCGCGGGCGCACCCGGAGTAGTCCAGAAGCTCGACATGCCCGCCCCGCGCGCCGCGCCGGTGAAGATCGGAACACGCCGGGGAAACCCGACAGGAGATGTCGGGTTTTGGTGTGAGCGTGGCCGTGCCGCAGAGGGGACGCCGGGCCGGGACGGGGGCCGCCGGACGGATCCCGTGTGGCGATCCCGAGTCACGTACACGAGGAGAGACGATGAGTACGCAGCAGCCGCTCGCCGGCCGGGTCGCGCTGGTCGCCGGGGCCACGAGGGGCGCCGGCCGGGCGACGGCCGTCGAACTGGGCAGGGCGGGGGCCACCGTCTACGCCACCGGGCGCACCACCAGGGAGCACGTCAGCGAGGTCGGCCGGGCGAGCGAGACGATCGAGGAGACGGCCGAACTGGTCACCGCCGCCGGCGGCACGGGGATCGGCGTGGCCGTGGACCATCTGGTGTCCGAACAGGTCGCCGAACTGGTCGACCGCATCGACCGCGAGCAGGGTCGACTGGACGTCCTCGTCAACGACATCTGGGGCGGCGACCACCTCGTCGGCTGGGACAAGCGGCTGTGGCAGCACGACCTCGCGGAGGGTCTGCGCGCGCTGCGGCTCGGCGTCGAGACGCATCTGGTCACCAGCCACCACGCCCTGCCGCTGCTGGTCCGCGAGCCGGGCGGGCTGGTCGTCGAGGTCACCGACGGCACGAAGGAGTACAACGGGCACCGCTACCGGGAGCCGATGTTCTACGACCTGGCGAAGGTGGCGCCGCAGCGGATCGTCTTCGGACTGAGCCAGGAGCTGAAGGAGTTCGGGGCGACGGCGGTGTGCGTCACCCCCGGCTGGCTGCGGTCGGAGGCGATGCTGGACACCCACTTCAAGGTGACCGAGGAGACCTGGCGGGAGGGTGCCCGCACCAACCCCGACTTCCTGATCTCCGAGACACCCGCCTATCTGGCCCGGGGGATCGCCAGGCTGGCCGCCGACCCGACGGTGCACCGCTTCAACGGCAGATGCCTCGCCAGCGTCGACCTGGCCCGGGAGTACGGCCTGACGGACGTCGACGGGTCGCGACCGGACGCCTGGCGGTTCCTGGAGGACCGCGACAAGGGGCGGGAGGCCGACCCGGCGGACTACCGCTGACCGTCCGCGCCCTCGGGGAAGGCGCCGTACAGTCCGGCGGTCGCGGCGGCGGCCCGCGCGAGCCGATCGCGCAGGGCCGCCGGCTCCAGCACCTCGCACTCCGGGCCGAGACCGAGCAGCTGGGAGTACGCCACGTCGAGGGACTCCACCGGCAGCCGGACGACCAGCCGTTCGGAGCCGTCGGGGTGGGCGTCGGGCCGGGCGTCGGCCAGCGCCTCGGCGACCGCCTCACGGTTGCCGTGCACGTGGGGCAGCAGCCGGGCGCCGGCCTCGGTGAGCCGCAGCAGCACGTCGGTGCGCAGCAGGGATCGGGCGAAGGCGGAGGAGTGGTCGGCCCAGAAGGACGCCAGGTCGAAGTCGGGGTCGCGGTCGAAGCGCCGATCGCCGGTGGTGAGCCGGGTCAGCCGCTCGACCCGGTAGACCCGGAAGCCGCTTCCGGCCACCCGGGCCGCCAGGTACCAGACGCCCGCCTTGAGGACCAGCCCGTACGGCTCGACCTCCCGCTCGACCTCGTGCGCGGGCTGTCCGGGGCCCTCGTCGCCGCGTCGCCCGCGCAGGTAACCGACCGTCACCGGCAGGTCGTCCCACACCGCCTCGGCGAGCGCCGGCAGCAGCGGGGGCGTGCGCGGTTCGCGCCACCAGGAGGGCGCGTCGAGATGGAAGCGCTGGGCGGCGGTGTCCTGAGCGTCGCTCAGCTCGGGGGCGAGCGCGGCGGTCACCTTGAGCCGGGCCGCCGATGCCGAGTCGGCCAGGCCCAGCTCCCGCAGCGCGCCGGGCACGCCCGACAGGAACAGCAACTCGGCCTCCGTACGGCCCATTCCGGTCAGCCGCGTCCGGTATCCACCGATGAGGCGGTACCCTCCGGCGCGCCCCCGGTCGGCGTACACCGGGATGCCCGCCTCGGACAGCGCGGCCACGTCCCGTGCCACCGTACGCTCGGAAACCTCCAGCTCAGCGGCGAGTTCACCGGCGGTCATCGCCCTTCTGTGCTGAAGTAGGAGGACCAGTCTGATGAGCCGGGCGGCGCGCATGACGCCATTGTGCCGTGCGGGCGTCTGACGGTCCGTCGTCTCACTGGTTGAGCCAAATGCCGCTCGGGATGTGATGACCGGTCGGCGCTGCTAGCGTGCAGCCACCCCGCAAGTCAGCAAGGATGCGTACATATGGCTATTAAACCCCGCGAACAGTGGGGGACCCGCCTGGGCTTCCTCTTGGCCGCCATCGGATCGGCCATCGGGCTCGGCAACATCTGGCGCTTTCCCGCCGAGGCCTACCGCAACGGCGGAGGAGCGTTTCTGCTCCCCTATCTGATCGCTCTGATCACCGCCGGCCTACCGCTGCTGATCCTCGAGTACACGATCGGCCGCCGGTTCCGCAAGTCCCCGCCGGCCGCGTTCCGCAAGCTCGCCCGCAAGGCCGAGTTCCTCGGCTGGTGGCAGGTCCTCATCTGCTTTGTGATCGCCACCTACTACGCCGTGATCCTCGCCTGGGCGGTGCGGTACGTCGGCTTCGCCTTCACCGAGCAATGGGGCGACGAGCCCGACGCCTTCCTCTTCGGGAACTTCCTCCAGGTGGGGGACACCCCGGGCGAGTTCGGCGGCTTCGTCGGCGGGGTCTTCTGGCCGCTGCTGGCGGTGTGGGTCGTCACGCTGGGCATCCTGGCGCTCGGCGTGCGGCGCGGCATCGAGTGGGCGAACAAGATCTTCATCCCCACCCTTGTCGTGTTCTTCCTCATCCTGGTGGTGCGGGCGCTCACGCTGGAGGGCGCGGAGGTCGGCCTGGACGCGTTCTTCACGCCCGACTGGAGTGCGCTGCGGGACGGCAACGTGTGGGTGGCGGCCTACGGGCAGATCTTCTTCTCCCTGTCCATCGGCTTCGGCATCATGATCACCTACGCCTCGTACCTGCGGAGACGGTCCGACCTGACCGGCTCGGCGATGGTCGCCGGCCTGTCGAACTCGTCCTTCGAACTGCTCGCCGGCATCGGCGTGTTCGCCACGCTCGGCTTCATGACCGCGAGCACCGGCGTCCCGCTGGACGAGCTGGTCACCAGCGGTATCGGTCTGGCGTTCGTGGCCTTCCCGACGATCATCTCCAGCATGCCGGCAGGCGCCTTCTTCGGTGTCCTGTTCTTCGTCTCGCTGGTCATCGCCGGCCTCAGCTCGCTGATCAGCATCGTGCAGGTCATCATCTCCGCGGTGATGGACCGCACCGGGATGAGCCGGGTGCAGGCGGTGGTGATCGTCGGCGGTCTGACCGCGCTGACCTCGCTGCTGCTCTTCCCGCGCACCGGCGGCCTGTACTTCCTCGACGCCTCGGACCGGTTCATCAACCGGTACGGCATCGCGCTGGCCTCGCTGATCGTGCTGATCGTCATCGGCTGGGTGCTGCGGAAGCTCGGCGAGCAGCAGGCGGAGGCGGACGCCACCTCGGCGATCATGCTCGGCCGCTGGTGGAAGTTCTGCCTGGCAGTCATCACCCCCGTGGTACTGGGCATCATGCTGTTCGACTCCCTGCGCCAGGAGCTGGAGTCCAACTACGAGGAATACTCCACCGGCTTCCTGCTGGCCGCCGGCTGGGGTGTGGCCGCCGGCGCGCTGGTGGTCGCGATCCTCCTCTCGCTCATCCCGTGGCGGCGCAACATGGACGAGGACCTGGCCGCCCTCCACCTGGACAAGAGGAGCAGCTGATGTCCACGAGCGCCATCGTGATGATGATCGTTTCGATCGTGCTGATCTGGGGCGGCCTGGCCGCCGCGATCTGGAAGCTGCGCGGCCACCCCGAGGAGGTCGAGCCGCGGCAGGACACCGGGCGCCCGGTCGGCGACTGACCGGCGGGCCCCGGCCGGCACGGCACGCACAGGGGGG
>NZ_WMLF01000395.1 GCF_014156695.1 Streptomyces durbertensis
CTCCTGTGGCGGTGCGGCGGCGGGGCTGGGCGTCGGTTGGGCCGCCGGCGTGTGCGCCGGGTGAGTGTCGGAGCCGTGCGCCGGCGTGTGCGCCTGCGGATGCGCCGTGGCCTGCGTCCCCGTCGACTGCGTCCCCGTCGGCTGCGGTGTCGCCGGGGCCTGCCGCTGGATCGGCGGCACCTCCCGCTCCTCGGGCGTGGCCAGCTTGCGCCGCCGCCCGGTGCCGCCCGCCGGCGTGTGCGGCACGGCTGACGCCGGGGCCACGGGAGCCGTAGGTGTCGCGGGCGTCGCGGGCGTCTGGAACTCACCGGAGCCCTGGACCGTGCCGCCGGCGGGCGTGGTGCCGCCGGGAGGCGTGGCGTACGGCGTGCCCTGGCCGAGCGTGCGCACGCTGACGCCGCTGGACTGCTCACTCGTCTGAGGGGGGCCGGGCATCGGCAGCGGGCGCGGCCTCGGCTGCTCGGCGGGCGGCACGGCCCCGCCGAGAATCGGGCTGCGCGCCACGACGGAGTGGCCCGCCGCTCGCGGATCGAGCGGTTCGGACGGCGGTTCCTGCGGCTCCCCGGCCTCCGGCGCGCCGGACGGGAGCGCGTGGGCCCCGCTGCCGTGCTGCCGGGCTGACGGGTGCTCGCCGGACTGCCCCGGCCCCGGCTCGGTGCTCTCCGGGGGCACGGCGCCAGGCGTGCCGGGAGCGGGCTGCCCGGCCTCGGGCCCCGCCGCCGGGACGGGACCGGCGACCGGCCGCGCCTGGCCGTGCGGCGGCACGGCACCGTGTGGCGGTGTGTGCGGGACCGCCGCCGGAACGCCGGCCGTCGGGACACCCGCCGCCGGGACACTCCAACCCGCGCCGCCGGACGGCTGTTGGGCCGCGGCGACCTGCTGCTCCTCGGCCGGGTTCGGTTTCCGCCGCCGCCCGGTGGGGCGGTCCGCCGGGGGCGCCGCGACCGGGGGTGTGACGGGCGTGCCCGCGCCGGGCGTCCCCGCGCCCGGCATCGACGAGTCCGGTGTCGCGGTGGGCGGGGTGCCCGCGCCCGGGGTGACGGTGGCGGGAGCGCCGTCGCCGGGGGTCGGCTGCACGGGCGCGGGAACGACGGGTGCCGCCTCTCCTGCGGCGCCTCCGGCGCCTCCTGCGGCGTCTGGGACTCCCGCTGCTCCCGCGGCTTCTGCGGTGCCCGTGGTGTCGGCGGGGCTCGGCGGGCTCGCCGGCAGGGCGAACGCCGTGCGCGCGGCGGGCTCTTCGGCGGCGGGCTTGGCCCGACGTCCGCGACGACCCGTTCCGGGCTGGACCTGCTGCGGGATCTGCGCCGGGCTCGGGTACTCCCCGGTGTCCGCCGCGGGCGTCCCGTGGCCGGGAGTGTGTGCGCCAGCATGCGCTCCCGCGTGCGGGTCGGCGTGCGCGCCGGCGGGGACGCCCGGCGCCGCTCCGGCCGCCTCCGCCGGGGCACCGTGCGCACCCGCCACGCCGTTCAGCTCGGCGCCGCTCGGCGCGGCTCCGGGGATCGCGTGCCCGGCGGTCCCGGACGGGGGCGTGTGCTCGCCGCCCGGGCGCTCCTCGACCGGGCTGAGGGCTCGCCGGGCCCGGCGCCCGGTGGGCGCCACCGGCACTCCGCCGCCGACCGGCGCGGCTTCCGGTTCCGCCTGCCGGGCCGCGTGGCCCCGGCCGGTCGCGTCGGCGGCAGCGCCGGAACGCGGCGCCGGCAGCTGGTCGGCGGCGATGCCGGCCGCCGGGGTGCCCGGGCCGCCGCCCGTTCCGGACTCGTCGAGAGGTTGCCGGGGGGCCGGCGCGTGGGCGTGCGGGACCGCCTGCTGCTGCCGCGGCTCCTGTGTCGCGGCGGCCTGCTGCGCGCCGGGCGACTGCTGGGGGCCGCCGGCCTGTTCCACCGGCGGGTGCGCCGGCGTGCCCATGTGGTGCGGGCCGCTCGCGTGCTGCAGCGCGCCCGCCTCGGCGTCGGTGCCGAGCCGCGACGCCGCCTGGCGAGCAGGCACCGGCACCGGAACCGGCGACGAGGACGCCGCCCCGGCCGGCGCGCCTGGCTGCCCCGCGTCCCCCCGCCGCATCGGCACCGGCACGGCGGGCATGGGCACGGCGGGCGCCCGAAGGGCCGGCCCCGACGGCGTGTTGCCCCCGCCCGCGCCGGCGGACGGCAGGGCCAACGCCTCGGCCGTGCCGCGAGCCGGCTGTGCCGGGAGCGGCATGATCGTCGTCTCGTTCGGCTGTCCGTCCTCCTGGTGCGAGCCGCGCTCGCCCCCGGAGTCCGGCCCGGCCGCGCCGGGTCCGGCCGCGATGGCGGGGAGCGCGGTGGCGCCCCGCCGTCGCCGGCCGCCGCCCGACGAGCCGCCGCCCGTGTCGCCGCCGTGGCCCGCAGCCGGGCCCGCACCGGGCGAGGTGTCGCCCGAAGCACCACCCGGCGTACCGCCCTCGGTGGCGGCGGCCGGCGGCGGTACGTCCGTCACCTCGCCCACCGGCACCTCGAGCACGTACGCGCTGCCGCCCGCCGCGCCCGGCACCTCGTGGGTCTGGAGCACGCCGCCGTGCAGCTCCACCACTCCGCGCGCGATCGGCAGGTGCACCGGGCTGCCGCCGCCGTGCGGCCCGCGCACCTCCACCCGTACGACGGCCTCGTCCGGACTGTTCCCGTCCTGCTTGCGGCCGCCGCGCCGGGCGGCGGCCACCACGATCGTGGAGTCGCCGGTCCCGCCGAGCGCCGGCGCCGCGCCGGTGGCGTCGACACCCGCGACATCGGCCACCAGGTGTGCGATCGCCAACGCCAGCCGGTCGGCGTCGACCTCGGCCTGTATCGGCGGCGCGTGCACGGCGAACTGGGCCCGCCCCGGCCCGATCAGCTCGACCGCGCCCTCCACGCCTGCGGCGATCACCGCGTCCAGCGAGGCCTGCTTGCGGTCCAGCCTCTCCCGCCCGGTGTCGAGCCGCTGGTAGTGGACGACGTTGTCGATCAGCGCGGTCATCCGGGAGTAGCCGGCCGACAGGTGGTGCAGGATCTGGTTCGCCTCGGGCCACAGCTGGCCGGCCGGATCGGCGGCGAGCCCGGTGAGTTCGCCGCGCAGCTGCTCCAGGGGGCCGCGCAGCGCCTGGTCGAGGACGGACAGCAGCTGCGCGTGGCGCGCCTCCAGCGCCTCCGCGGCACGTCGGTCGGTGAAGGTGAGCACCGCGCCCACGAGCTGGTCGCCGTCCCGCACCGGCGCGGTGGTCATGTCGACCGGAACCCGCTGCCCGTCCTTCGCCCACAGCACCTGGCGGCGCACCCGGTGTTTGCGACCGGAACGAAGCGTGTCGGCGAGCGGCGTCTCCTCGTACGGCTGCGGAGTGCCGTCCGGCCGGGTGTGGTGGACGAGCGGGTGCAGCTGCTTGCCGCCGAGGTCGCTCGCCCGGTAGCCGAGGATCTGCGCGGCCGCCGGGTTCACCAGCACGATTCGCCCGTCGGTGTCCGTGCCGACGACGCCCTCGGCGGCGGCGCGCAGGATCATCTCCGTCTGCCGCTGCTGGCGGGCCAGCTCGGCCTCGGTGTCGAGGGTGCCGGTCAGGTCGCGGACGACGAGCATCAGCAGCTCGTCGCCGCTGTAGCCCTTGCCGTGGTCGGCGTACGCGGCCTCGAACGCGGACTCGTACGGGGTGCGCCCGTCCTCCAGGTTGGCGCTGGTGACCTCGACGGGGAACTCCGTCCCGTCCGTCCGCCGCGCGACCATCCGCGTCGGCGGCTGCCGCCCCTCGACCTGCTCGTCGGGGCGGCGCATGGAACCGGGGATGCGCCTGGAGTCGAACGCGGGCAGCAGGTCGAGCAGGCCGCGCCCGATCAGCGCGGTCCCGGGCGTCTCGAACACCTCGAGCGCGATGCTGTTGGCGTTGACCACCGTGCCGTTGGCGTTGACCAGCAGGAGCGCGTCGGGCAGCGCGTCGAGTATGGCGGCGAGGCGAGCAGCGCCTCGGGATGGCCGGCTGCTCACGACGGCGTTCCTCCTTGCTGACCCACCTGGTGCCCGGTCAGTCTGCCTGTCCACCCGGGCCTGTCACCAGAGGGGAGTCTACGGGCAGCGGCCTCCCCGGGGGCGGCGGATGCGCACCCCGGGGAGGGAGGAAGCAGCCGCACCGGCCCAGGCCGGACATAAAGCGGCGGCGGTCGACACGCAGCGTTCCGGAATATGTGGTTCCGGTTACCCGGCCGCGGGCCGGCGTCCTCACCGGCGGGCCGGCGTCCTCACCGCGCGTCGGGCAGCGCCGGCGTCAGACTGTCCCAGCGGGCGATCTCGCAGCCGTTCGACCGGTCGAACGACGAGTCCACCTTCCGGCCCGCCCAGGTGCCCGTCACCCGCGCGGTCTGCGGGCCGCCGTGCATCTGCGTGCACATGGCGTCCGCCGACACCGGCTCCCACGGGCTGCGCACCCCGCGCGTGGCCCGGTCCACCGCCGCGCAGGCCTCCTCCGCCTGCGGGTGGTTGCCGCCGGTCGGCTCGCAGCGCAGGGTGAGACGCCGCTCCTTCGCGCCCGCGTCGTCCTTCACCACGATGGTCAGCGACTTCTCGCCCACTCGCCCCTTGCCCGGCTTCCCGTCCCACGGCCGCCCCTCCCCGTCCGGCGACGGGCACGCCAGGGCGGCACCCGCGACGGCGGACACGGCGGTGACAACAGTGGCCACGGTGACGAATCGGCGCAGCATGATCACTCCAGATGTGCTGTGGTCGGCGGGACGCCTCGTCGCGCCCCACCCTTCTAACGCTGCGCGTCCCCGTCCGTTGCGCAACGCGCCACTACGCCACCCGGACGACCCCCTCCGCCGTTCGCGCCGCACGGCCGCCGCGCCCCGCCCCGGAAGCGCTTTGCCCAGCGGCGCACCCGCCGGGTAACCTGGTCCGCGATTGGTCACGGGCCTCGGCTCTGTGTCATCATCTGCACACACCTCGCCCAGCGGGTGTGCTGGAGGCTTCGCCTAGTCTGGTCTATGGCGCCGCACTGCTAATGCGGTTTGGGGTAACCCCCCATCCCGGGTTCAAATCCCGGAGCCTCCGCTCGATCCTCCGAGATCACCAAAGCCCCGGCCCCGCCGGGGCTTTTGCGTTACCC
>NZ_WMLF01000396.1 GCF_014156695.1 Streptomyces durbertensis
ACGCACACCACCCCGCCCGCGCGCTTTTCCCACGGCGTACGCAAGGGAAACCTCCTCCAGGTCGCCGGGCAGGTCGGCTTCGGGCCCGCCGTACCCGGACAGCCGCCGACCCCGGTCGGCCCCGGGCTGCGCGAACAGACCCTCCAGACGCTGGAGAACGTCGCCTCGGTACTCGCGGAAGGCGGCGCGAGCTGGGAAGACGTGGTGATGGTGCGGGTCTACCTCACCGACACCGACCACTTCACCGAGTTCAACGCCATCTACGACGAGTACTTCACCGATCGAGTGAAGGTGCCAGCCGCCCGCACGACGGTGTACGTCGGGCTGCCGGCCGGGCTGCTGGTGGAGATCGACGCACTCGCCGTACTCGACTGACGGTCTGGCGGGGTCCACTCGGACGTCACCGGTTCGGGGCAATCGACACCCCCGGCCGTGACGGCCGCCGCCCGCACGACGTTCTCCCGTACTGACGATCCGCCAGGCAGCGCCGTCCGTACGGGAGGACACCCCCATGGCGCCAACAGCGCCAACAGCGCGAACCGCACGAACAGCGCGAACAGCCCACGCCCGCCGCCTGCGCGGCGCGCTCGCCGCGCTGCTGCTGGGTGCCACGACCGCCCTCCCGCTCGGCGTCACCGCCGCGCCGGCAGCGGCGTCCCCGGCGGCCGCGCCGACGGCCGCCGCCACCGATCTGGCGGGGACCGTCGCGCTCGGCAACTGCTCCGGTGCACTGGTCAGAACGCCCGATGCCGGTCCGGACGACCCCGCCCTCGTCCTGACCAACGGGCACTGCCTGGAGAGCGGCATGCCAGAACCCGGCCGGGTGATCGTCGACCGCCCCTCCAGCCGCTCCCTCACCCTGCTGGCCGCCGGCGGCCGGGAGGCCGCCACCCTGCGGACCGCGAGGATCGTCTACGCCACCATGACCGGCACCGACCTCGCGGTGTACCGACTCACCACCAGCTACCGGGAGATCGAGGACCGCCACGGCGTCCGCCCGCTGGAGATCGCCGCCGCGCGCGGCACCCCCGGCGCGCGCATCGACGTCGTCTCCGGCTACTGGAAGCGCGTCTACAGCTGCCGGCTCGACGGTTTTGTCCACGAACTCCACGAGGACGGCTGGGTGATGCGAGACTCCCTCCGGTACACCTCCGGCTGCGACACCGCCCCCGGCACCTCCGGCGCCCCGGTCGTCGACCGGGAGACGGGCCGGGTGATCGGCGTCAACAGCACCGCCAACCGGGGCGGCACACCCTGCGCCCTGCACAGCCCGTGCGAGGTGGACGGGAACGGCGACACCACCACCCGGCGCGGGATCGCCTACGGCCAGCAGGTCCACGCGCTGACCGGCTGCGTCACCGCCGGCGGCCGGCTCGACCTCACCCTGCCCGCCTGCACCCTGCCGAAGCCGTGAGCGCAAGGCGGTCTTGCCGTCACCCCGCCGAGCCGCTGGAACGCGGCCACCCCACCCGACCACGGGGGCCCGCCCGGAGCTGTGCCGCCAGATGACCGAGACACACAGCAGAGCAGACGACGAGGGCGCGCGGGATCTCAGGACCGACGCGCGGGTGCGGCTGCGCCACATAGGGCCGGGGCTGGTCGTCGCCGCGACCGGGATCGGCGCGGGGGACCTGGTGGCGACCCTGGTGGTCGGCAGCCGCTTCGGCTACGGGCTGCTGTGGGCGGTGGTGGTGGGCTGCGTGATCCGGGTGGCGATGGCCGAGGGCGCGGCCCGCTTCCATCTCGCCAGCGGGCGCACGCTGTTCGACGGCTGGCGGCGCATCGGCCGGTGGACGCTCTACTACTTCGGCGTCTACATCGTCCTCTGGGGCTTCGTCTACGGCGCCACCGCGATGTCGGCGAGCGCGCTGCCGCTGGTGGCGCTCTTCCCCGGAGTGGCCGACCTCAAGGTCTGGGGCGTCGGCTGCGCGCTGCTCGGCCTGGCGTTCGTCTGGTTCAACCGGTACGCGGTCGTCGAGCGTGTGCTGACCGTGCTCATCGGCACGATGTTCGTGGTGGTGGTCGTGCTGGCCGTCCGGGTGCTGCCGGACGCCGGGCGGGCGTTCACCGGGCTGGTGCCCACCCTGCCGGAGGGCTCGCTGCTCTACACGCTCGGCGTGATCGGCGGCGTCGGCGGCACCATCACGATGGCCGCCTACGGCTACTGGGTCAACGCCAAGGGCTGGCGCACCCCGGCGTGGATGCGCATGATGCGGCTGGACAACACCACCGCGTACGTCACCACCGGCGTCTTCACCATCGCCATGATCATCGTCGGCGCGGAGCTGCTGCACGCCACCAACATCACCCTCGCCGAGGGCAGCCGGGGTCTGCTCGACGTCGGCGACGAGCTGGAACGCCGCTTCGACGCGCCCACCGCGAAGCTGTTCCTCGTGGGCTTCTTCGCCACCAGCTTCTCCTCGCTCGTCGGCGTCTGGCACGGCGTGAGCCTGCTGTTCGCCGACTACGTCGCGCACATGCGGCACGGCGCGGCGGCACGCGGCACCGAGGAGGTCGCGGCGCCCGGCACCGAGGAGGTCGCGGCGGGCGCCCGGGAGCGCTCGGCGCCCTTCCGGGGCTATCTGCTGTGGCTGACGTTCCCGCCGATCGCGCTGCTGTTCCTGGACCGGCCGTTCGGGCTGGTCATCGCGTACGGCGTGCTCGGCTCGCTTTTCCTGCCCTTCCTGGCCGGCACGCTGCTGTGGCTGCTCAACCGGGGCCCGGAGCGCGGCG
The DNA here is from genome assembly GCF_014156695.1 of Streptomyces durbertensis. GTDB lineage: Bacteria > Actinomycetota > Actinomycetes > Streptomycetales > Streptomycetaceae > Streptomyces > Streptomyces durbertensis. The sequence continues at coordinate 2,734 of NZ_WMLF01000396.1, forward strand.
GGGTCCCGGAGGAGTGGCGGAACGGCCGGCTGTCGAACGTGATGCTGCTGCTGTCGGCCGTGCTGTTCCTGGTGCTGTGCGTCGAACAGGTCCGGAACCTGCCCTGGTGACCGCCGGGCGCGGACGGGCGGTTGCTCACGCCACCCGCCCGCGCCCCGGTCGCCACGTACGCGCCCCTACGGAAACGCGCGTACGTGGGGGCCGACGACCGAGGACCACGCGTTCCCCGCGGACGCGTCCCAGTTCGTCGACCACGTCATCGCGCCGCGCAGGCCGGGGTAGGTGCGCGGCGGGGTGAAGGAGCCGCAGCGGGTGCCGCGCGTCAGGCAGTCCAGCGCCGCCGTCACCACGTGCGGCGAGACGTGGCCCGAGCCGGCGCCCCGGGGGGAGGCCGGCAGGCCGAGCCCCACCTGGGAGGGGTCGAGCCCGCCTTCGAGCTGGATGCACGCCAGCGCGGTGAGGAAGTCCACCGAGCCCTGGTGGTACACCTTGTTGTCACAGCCGAGCATCGAACCGCTGTTGTAGTACTGGGTGTTGACCACGGTCAGGATGTCCTTCACGGCCAGCGCCAGCTTGAAGTACTCGCTGCTCGTCGACTGCATGTCCAGGGTCTGCGGCGCCATGGTGAGGACCATGCCCGGCCCGGCGAGGCCCGACAGCTGACGCAACGCGCGCGTCAGGTAGGTCGAGTTGATGCCGTGCTCCAGGTCGATGTCCACGCCGTCGAAGCCGTAGTCGCGCATCAGGGCGTGGGTGCTCTCGGCGAACCGCCGGGCGGACGCGTCGTCGTTGACGATCACGTTGCCCAACTCGCCGCCGACGGAGATGATCACGGCCTTGCCGGCCGCCCGCTTGGCGGCGACGTCGGCCCGGAACTCGTCGTCGGACGCGTAGCCGAGGCGCGGGTCGAGGTTGAACTCGATCTCACCGGGCCGTGTCGTGGAGTCGGCGAACGCCACCGCGATGATGTCGTAGTCGTCCTGGACGTCCCGCAGCTTCTGCACGGTGGCGCCGTTGTCGAAGTTCTGCCAGTAGCCGGTGACCGCGTGGCGGGGCACCGAGACCGCGCCCGGCGGGCGTTCGGACGCCGGGGCGTCGCCGGGTACGCCGGCCGCCGACGTGGGGGAGCCGGCGGCAAGCGTGGCGCCGAGGACGAGGGCGAGCGCGCCGGCGAGCGGCAGCCCGAGGCGGGATCGTCGAAGGGGTCGCACGGTCGGCCTCCTGTGGGGGTGTGGGGGCGCGTGTGGGGACGCGTTGCTCGGTGGCCACCGAGATTCCGTTGACGAGCAGGCTGGTCCAGACCATTTGCCGTGTCAACCCCTGTTGCGGGAAGACGCGTTGGGGCGCGCGCCGGCCGGCGCCGATGAACTCGCACGTCGGCGGGACGGACCAGCTTCCGGGAAAGGTTCACCGCCGGCCCTCGCGCCGATAGTCTGGCGTGACAGCCGCAGCACGCTTGGTGAGGTCCGCGCCCAACCGCCGGACCCCGGGGGAGAGGACGGTACGTCCCACGTGAGCACCGCGATAGCCGTCACCTGTGCCGGTCTCCAACTGGACGCCACCGAACCGCACACGCCCGCCGCACACGTCCTCACGCCGCCGGGCGAGCAGACCCTCGACGACGCGCTCAGCACCATGCGCATGCTGCTCGACCAGCACGGCTACGTCATCGCCCTCTACAGCACGGCCGTCGACCCCGCCGCACGGCAACGGCTGCACACCGTCCGGTCGGTGCTGGAGAGCGACCGCGTCGCACTCGTCCGCTCCGACCTGCCCCCGCTCGGGCTCGCCGTCCTCGTACGCCAACTGCGGCAGCTCTCCACCGCCGACCTCAGTCCCGGGGTGCTCGCCGGCGCCGTCCGACTGCTCGCGCACTACGTGCACGCCGGCGCGCTGCTCGGCTCCGTCGCCCGGCTCGGACGCCTCCCCGTGCCGCTCCGCGCGCACGCCAGGTCCTGGCTGCCCGGCGGCCGCTTCGGCGTACTCGCCGCACCCGTCCCGCAACTCGTCAGGATCGGCGGCGAGGCCACCCTGGAGGGCCCTGCCTACGCCACCCGGCTGACCGTCGCGACCGGCCAGCTGAACGGCGACTGGGTCACCGGGGAGCTGGCCGACCAGTGGCGCGTCGCCTCCCTCGAACCCGCCTCACCGCCAACGGAGTCCAGCCGCTGGTGGGGCACCGGCCGCTTTGTGGAGTTCGCCGCGGCCATACCCGACGTGTCGATGCTCTACCAGATCGTCTGCTCGGTGCGGCGCGCCACCTGCCACTGGTGCGGACTCGAACTCATCGGCGACCGCTGCGTGTTCTGCCAGGCCCCGGTGCCCCC
>NZ_WMLF01000397.1 GCF_014156695.1 Streptomyces durbertensis
CCCACCGGCACCACCGGCCCCGGGCGCGCCGCGCGCCGGCGGCGCAGGCCGCTCACCGCGCTGCTCGCGCTCCTCGTCCTCGTCGCGGTGGTGCTGCTCGTTCCCGGCGGCGAACCGCCCGAGGAGGACTGCCGGCCGCTCCAGGTCTCCGACTGGCGTCCGGAGCGCGCGCTCACCGAGGAGTTCGCCCGCTACGGCGACGACAACACCCGGCTGGACGACTGGACGGGCGGCGACGGCAGTCGCTCGGTGCCGCTGCCCGACGGCCGCACCCTGTGGCTCTCCGCCGACACCTTCCTCGACGAGGTCCGCGAGGGCCGCACCCGGGGACCGGAACCGGTATGGGTCCGCAACGCCGGTCTGGTCATGTCCCGCGACGGACGGCTGGAACGCACCCTGCTCGGCGACGGGCCGAGGGCCTGGTTCCCCGGCCTGGCCACCGCCGACGGCCGCGAACTCTGGCGCTGGCCGCTGGCCGGCGTGGTGGAGCCGCGCACACCCGGAGCCGCCGAACAGGTCGTACGGGTCCTGCTGTGGCAGCGCGAGGCCGGCCAGGCCCCCTGGACGTTCGGCGTCCCCCGGGCGACCGAGGTGGCCACCGTCAGCCTGCCCGACCTGCGGGTGGAGAGCATCGAGCCGATCCTCACGCCCGCCGACGCCGACCCGGCGACCCGGGTCCTCTACGGCACCGCCGCCGTCACCGAGGGACGCTGGACGTACGTCTTCGGAGCCGACGAGCGCACGGCGCACGGCCGGGCCTCCACCGCCCACGTGGCCCGCGTGCCCGGCGGGGCCCTCGCCGACCCGGCCGCGTGGCGCTACTGGGACGGCGAGCGCTGGCAGACCTCACCCGGCCGCTCGGCGCCCATGGCGCTCGGTCGCACCGCCGAGCGCGGCGCCACCAACACGTTCACCGTCGCGCGGCACGGCGGCACCTGGCTGCTGCTGACCACCGACGCCGGCGGCCCCGACGGCCGCGGTCTGACCACTGTCACCTCCTACTGGGCGTGCGGTCCGCAGGGCCCCTGGCACGGCCCGCACGACGCGCTCACCCCGCCGCTGCCGCCGGGTGCCGACGGGCGCGCCCTCGCCTACAACCCACAAGCCCACCCCTCGTTCGGCGACGGGGGTGGGCTTGTGCTGGGTTATGACGTCAACGTGCCGCAGGAGGTCGCGGCCGTGCACCGGGACGTCGCCCTGTACCGGCCGCGCTTCGTCCGGCTGGACCTCAGCGTCCGCTGACCTCGGCGTGCGGGCTCAGACCCCGCCGCCGGCGGTGGGACCGCCGTTCTCGCGGGTGGCGGAGCCGGCGCGCCCCGGGTCGTCCTCCTGGTCGATGTCGGGGATGCCGTCGCCGTCGGAGTCGACGTTCTCGGCCTCCCACATCGCCTGGTACTTCTTGTCGCGGATCTTCAGCAGCACACAGGCGGCGACCGCGGAGATCAGCGAGCCGATCAGCACGGCGGCCTTCACGTGCTCCATGGTGGCGACGTCGGTCAGGAACGCCCGCTCGGTGATGAGCAGGGAGACCGTGAAGCCGATTCCGGCCAACATCGACACGCCGATGACGTCCGCCCACGCCAGGTCCGAGCTGAGCCGGGCCTTCGTGAACTTCACCGTCAGGTACGTGCCGCCGAAGATGCCGATGATCTTTCCGGCCACCAGGCCGAGCACCACGCCGATCGCCTCCGGCTGGCTGGCCGCCTCCGCCAGGTCCGACGCGGAGACGCTGATGCCGGCGGCGAAGAGCGCGAACACCGGCACCGCGAAGCCCGCCGAGATCGGCCGCACCTGGTGCTCGATGTGCTCGGCCGGCGAGTCCTTCTCGCCCTTCCGCGCCGTCGCCCGCAGCAGCATGCCCATCGCGACACCGGCGATCGTGGCGTGCACGCCGCTGTTGTACATCAGCGCCCAGATGACCACGGCCAGCGGGACGTAGATGTACCAGCCCCGGACCTCCATCCGCTTGTGCAGCACGTAGAAGACGCCGAGGCCGACCGCGGCGCCGGCGAGCGCCCACAGGTTCAGCGAGGTGGTGTAGAAGACCGCGATGACGATGATCGCGCCGAGGTCGTCGACGATCGCCAGGGTCAGCAGGAAGGCGCGCAGACCGGACGGCAGGTTGGTGCCGACCACGGCCAGCACACCGAGTGCGAACGCGATGTCGGTTGCCATCGGGATGGCCCAGCCGTTGCTCTGGCCGCCCGCCGGGACGTTCACCGCGAAGTAGAACAGCGCGGGCACGACCATGCCGCAGATCGCCGCGACGACCGGCAGCGCCGCGGCTCTGGGGTCCCGCAGGTCACCGGCGACGAACTCACGCTTGAGCTCGATACCGGCGACGAAGAAGAAGATCGTCAGCAGACCGTCGGAGGCCCAGTGTCCCACCGACAGGTCGAGCCCCAGGGCCTCGATGCCGAAGTGGAAGTCGCGGACGGTCTCGTAGAAACCGGTGAAGGCGTTGGCCAGGATCAGGGCGACGACGGCTGCCCCGAGCAGGACCATGCCGCCCACCGTCTCCATGCGCAGCAGGTCGGCGAGAAATCGCCGTTCGTGCGCGCGTGGGGAGGAGAATGCGTCGCGGGGCTCGGCGCGGTCAGGACTCAGCGGCATGGGGCGGGGCCTCCAGGAGTGGGGACAGGGGGTGAGATACGCGTCGCTGCGCTGCCGACCAGACTTCCCGGCACACCTCGCTCGACCATGCCGAGCGCTCCGTCACCGTACCCATAGGCCGGTGCACGTATGCAAGGCAGGTCTCCCACCAGTACCCTCCGCACCGGCCGGCACCTGCGTACCGGTGGGTAGAGCGTGGCCTGAGACAACAGGTCAAGGGGTCTGTCGGCTTTTCTTCCTTGTTTTCAGTGATGATCCTCACGTGGTCCGGGGGCCGGTACCGGGCGTGACGACCCGGGGGTCTGGCGGTGTCCGACCGCTCGCATAGGCTGTTCCCGTTATACGAGCCCCGGGGCCGGCAGGCGACCCGGGGCGTCTTCCGGGGGATGAGCACAGGTGAAACGCTCCGCCATACCCAGCAGCTTCCTGGGCGACTATCCGAGCTTCCTGGCCGAGGTGTCGGCCACCGGACGGCTGCCCCGCCGAGCCGAACTGGAGCAGCTCAGTGAGATCGGAGAGCGCGCCGCCGAGGCCGGATACGGCCTGCGGCAGCTCATCGGACTCTACCTGGGCGAGACCCGCAAGCAGTGGGCGGCGCTGCCCGGCATCGCCCGCGCCGCCGGTGCCACCGAGCGCGGCCGCACCGGCACCGCCCTGTTCGCCGCCGTCGAGTCCGCGATCACCGCGCTCGGCGAGGGCCACGAGCGGGCCCAGCGGATGGCCGTCCGGCAGGAGGAGGCCGAACGCCGCGAGTTCGTCGACGACCTGCTCTACGGCCGCAGCGACGTCGGCACCCTCGCCGAGCGGGCCCAGCGGTTCGGACTCCGCCTCGCCTACGCCCACGTGGTCGCGGTTGTCGTCGGGCCGGAGAAGTTCGACGACGTGCACCCGACCGTGCGGCGGGTCGAACGCGAGGTGCTCGGCCGCTTCGGGGACGCCCGCGACGTGCTGCTCGCCACCAAGGACGGCCGGCTGGTGTGCGTCGCCGCGAGCAGCGAGACCGCGGTACTGGAGGCGTTCGTACGCGTCGCGGAGAACCCCGGACCGGGCTACGACCCGGCCCTCAGGGTGGCGGTCGGCCGCCCGCACCGGGGCGCCGGCGGCGTCGTCCGCAGCTACGAGGAGGCACTGAGCACCCTGGAGATCGCCGACCGGCTGGAGCTGGCGCCGGTACGGCTGTCCGCGGCGGAACTCCTGGTCTTCCCCGTGCTCATGCGCGACCGGCCGGCCATGGCCGACCTCGTGCGGTCCGTGCTGCAACCGCTGGAGGAGGCCAGGGGAGGCGCCGAACCGCTGCTGCGGACACTCGCCGAGTGCGCGGCCGCCGGCTACGTCAACGCCGAAGCAGCCCGCCGCCTCGGTATCAGCGTCCGCACCCTCTCCTACCGGCTCGGCCGCATCCGCGCGCTCACCGGCTACGACCCCGCCGAGGCCATCCAGCGCTACACGCTGGAGACCGCCGTCCTCGGCGCCCGGCTGCTCGGCTGGCCGAACCGCGACCTGTGACCCGTGACCTGGGCCGGAAACCGCTCGACCGCGTGCAACCGGGGCGGCGACTCCCGCGTCTGTAGGACGTAAGAACACCGTAAAGATTGCCGACCTCTGGCAATGTGCGCCGAGTGGCGGCGGTGCCACGATGTGGGCACACCGCAACCGGGTGCGAGGAGAAGGACGATGAGCGGATTCCTGGACGCATGCCTGGCATTCCCCGCCGTCCTGTTCAGCTTCGCCCTGCTCGTGGTGGTCGCCTACTGGCTGATCGTGCTGGTGGGCGCGGCGGAGGTCGACGCCCTCGACGGGGGTGAGGGCGTCACCTCCGGCGGTTCCCAGGGAGGGGCCGCCGGCGCCTTCGCCGCCTTCGGACTCGGCGGCGTGCCGGTCACCGTGGTGCTCTCACTGCTGACCCTCGTTGCCTGGTTCGTGTCATGGTGCGGGGTCGTCCTCTTCGAGAACAGCCTGGTACGCGTCCTGCTGCTGCCGCTCGCGCTGGTCACCGCGTGGGCCGTGACCAGAGTGCTGGTGCGGCCGCTGCGGCGGCTCGCGCCGGGCGAGGAGGGCATCTCGCGGAACGACTTCGTCGGACGCGTCTGCGTCGTCCGCACCAACCGGGTCGACGAGAACTTCGGGCAGGCGGAGGTCACCAGCGACGACGGCTCCTCCGCTCTCGTACAGGTCCGCGCCGACGACTCGGTGCCGCCCGGTAGCCTCACCACCGGCAGCACCGCCCTGATCTTCGACTACGACGCCGAAGGCGAGTTCTTCCGGGTCGCGCCCTACGAGGCGGCGCTCGACCCGCGCTCGACGCCGGGCTGAGCGCCGCCCGGCCACCACACGCGACACCGGTCGCCACACACCATCAGAGACAACGGGGGAGTCATGGCAGAAGGCAGCACGCCGCCCGCCCGGCCCCGCCGCGCGTTAGCCGGCTGACC
>NZ_WMLF01000398.1 GCF_014156695.1 Streptomyces durbertensis
GCCGGCTGCTGGAGGGCATGGCGGACGTCCAGCGGGACACCAGAGCCGAGTCGGGCGCCGTCGCCGGATGCCTGCTCGGCAACCTCGCCCTCGAACTCAGCACCCAGGAGCCGGAGGTCCGCGCCCGGCTGGAGCGGGTCTTCGACGAACAGGTCGGGCTTGTCACCGCCACCCTGCGGGAGGCGGCCGACAGCGGCGCCGTGCCCGCCGAACGCGCCACGCCGGAGACCGCGCGGGCCGTGATCGCCCAGCTCGAAGGACTTGTGCTGTTCGCCAAGCTGAAGAACGACCCCTCGGTGCTGGACGGCCTGTGGCCGCACACGCTGCTGCTCGTCGGCGGCGGCCGCGCGTAGCCGCCGGCGTCTGCCCGAGGACCCGTCACATCCGGCCAATCGGCCGACACCAGGCGCATTTCGCGACGTAACGTGGTCCCATGCCCGAACTCGAGCGACTCCGCCGCGACCACGCCGCCGCCCTGCTCACCTTCGAACGGGAGAACCGCGAGTACTTCGCGGCGACGATCCCCGATCGCGGGGACGACTACTTCGCCGAGTTCGACGCCCGCCACGAGGCGCTGCTCACCGAACAGGACTGCGGGCTCCACCACTTCCACGTGATCGTCACCGGTGACGGCGACATCCTCGGCCGGGTGAACCTCGTCGACGTCACCTCCGAGGGCGCCGACCGCTCGGCCGAGCTGGGATTCCGCATCGCCCGGACCGCCGCCGGCCGCGGCCTCGCCACCCGCGCGGTCCGGCGGGTCTGCGAACTCGCCGCGGAGGAGTACGGGTTGACGTCCCTGCGGGCCGCCGCGACGCTCGACAACGTCGCCTCCCGGACGGTGCTGGAACGCACCGGCTTCACCGCCACCGGTGAGACGACCCTGATGGGCCAGCCCGCGCTGACCTACGTCCGCCCGCTGAAACCGGCGGCCGTCGAACGGTGAGGCGCCTGCCCGTCGGCCGGTGACGCGCGTCCGGTGGCGCCGCTCAGCCCATGGCTCCGGCGGCTCCGGCCGCGCCGCCCAGCGCGCCGGTGGCTCCGCCGACCATTCCCCCCGCGTACCGCGTCGCGCCGGACAGGCCCGTGCCACCGGCGGTGGCCAGGCCGTCGGCGGCGATGTCGGCCATCCCCGGCGCCGGGCCCGCGGCCCGTTCGGCCTCCGCCGCCTGGGCGGCGCCTCCCGCGCCGACCGCGAACGCGGCGGAGGCCGCCGCCACCGCCACCAGTCGGACAACGGACCGGCCGGCGTGACCAGCGTGCATGGCGCTTCTCCTCGGTTCCTCGGTTCCCCGGTTCTCGACGACGGACGCCGACGGACCGCAGCGGACGACCACCAGGTGAACGCCCCGCCCCGCCCCGAGGTCACGCCCGGCGTGCGGCGTGCGGGTCAGGGCCGTACGACGGTCAGGGCCGTGCGACGGTCCCGGCGGTCGCGGGTGCCAGCTCGTCGAACAGGGTGTGGAGGCGGTGGCGGGGCAGGTCTACCAGGCGGGCGTCGAGCAGCGCCGGACGGCCGACGGCCTCCCGGACGGTCTCCCTGGCCTGGTTCTTCGTGGGCCTCGGCGCACCGGTGACGTCGGCGAGCCGGATCAGCCCGTCGCGCCAGACGTTGCCGAGCTTGCCGTGGGCCCGGTGCAGCAGCCAGTGGGCCAGCCACGCCGCGGGGTCGGCGGTGTTGTCGGCGTTGTCGTTGTCGGCGTTGTCGGCGTTGTCGGTGCTGTCGGCGCCGGACCCGGCGGGGACGGCGGTCGCCTCGACGAGGGCGTGGGCGCGGTCGGGCACGTTGCGGCGGAAGCGGAGCTGGTACTTGGCGCCGAGCAGCGCGCGCAGCGCCTGCTGCGAGGACTCGTCGGCGATGTCCGGATGGTTGTTGGGCACGACCACGACCACCTGCGCCGCGTTGGTCGACAGCAGCACCCGCGGCAGCCAACTCCCCGGGTCCTCGGCGAGGTTGACCGCCACCGCGAAGCGTCCGCGCCGGGTGTGCGCGGGGGGCAGTCCGCCGCCGAGCAGGGTGCCCACGCCGAGTCGTCCCTTGACGTCGCCGGCGCCGTCCGGCCAGCCGGGGCCGACAAGCGCGCTGACCGGGTGGGCGGCGGTGTCGAGGACCCGCCGGGCGGCGTCCTCGTCGAGCGCGGTGGCGCCGGCGGCCTCCAACGAGCGGGCGCCGTGGGTGTAGATGTTCCCGGCCGCCTCCCGCACGGCGTGGTCCAGGACCCGCCAGGTCTTCGCGGTGGGCCGGCAGACGTACCAGTCGGCGGCGCTGCCGACGGCCTGCGCGCCGTGGTAGCGGTTGAAGTGCGGCCAGATCGCCTCGTACGCCAGGTGGAGACCCTGCACGGCCTGCTGGCTCTTCAGGCCGAGGGCGGGCTGGCGGGAGCTGAACCCGTAGGCCATGACCAGCCGGCCGTGTTCCCGGTCCCGCAGGCCCTCGGCGCCGCGGGCGAGGAAGAGCCGCAGCCCGTCGGGGGTGTAGGGCGGGTCCGTGACGACGAGGTCCGCGCTGCCGGCGACCGACGGCGGCAGACCGAGCCGCAGGTCGGTGTGGAGGCAGCGCACGTCGAGGCCGAGCCCGTCGGCGGCGGTGTCGACGAACTCGAGGATCCGGTCGTCGATGTCCACGACGGTGACGGCGGTTTCGGGCCGCAGGCAGGCGGTGGCCAGCGAGGTCAGGTCGTGGTCGCCGACGCACAGCAGGCGGGCGCCGGCGAGGTCGAAGGTCGCGTCCAGCCACAGGGCGCGGCGTACGACGGTCTCGGCCGTGGCGGAGACGTGGTCGAGGTCGCGGTCGGCGCCCGGGGCGGCGCTGATGAGGCCGGCGATCCGTTCGACGAGCGGGGCCTGTTCGGCGAGCCGGGCGGCGAGCGGGTCGGTCAGGGCGGTCGCCGCGAGCTGGTCGAGGCGGAACCGCTCCCGGTAGGCGGCGGCCCGCTCGGGGCGCAGGGTGTGCCCGTCGCCGTCGCCGTCCCCGGCCAGGTCGGCGCCGAGCGCGTCGAGCATCTCCTCGACGGTCCGCCGGGGCAGGGCGGTGACGCGGACGAGTGAGGCGAGGTCGTGCGCCCTCTGCTCGCCGCGGGCGCCGTCCAGCGTGACGAGCAGCTCGCGCAGCGGCCTGGCGTGGGCGCCGTACGCCGCCACGAGGGCGGCGACCCGCTCGATCGGCGGCTGGTCGGTGAGCTGGGAGGATTCTGCGGCGGTCACCCGGCCACAGTAGCCCAGCGCCCGGGCCGCCCGGCGGGGGTCAGCCCTCGTCGCGGCCCTCGAAGGCGGCGTTCACGGCACCCACCAGCACCTTGGCGGCGACACCGACGATCAGCAGCCCGAGGGCCATCTGGGCCATGACCACGGCTCTGGCCGGCTGGGTGACGGCGGTGATGTCGCCGAAGCCGACGGTGGCGAAGGTGGTGAGGGTGAAGTACAGGGCGTCGGTGCGGGTCAGCGGCTCGGTGAAGGCGTCCGGGTCGGCGTCGGCGAGCAGGAAGTAGCCGGCGGCGAACAGCAGCAGGAAGAGCGTGACCACGGCGGTGAACGCCTGGACGGCCCGCAGCCTGGGGCGTGCGGCGTACCTGACGGCCCGGACCTCCCAGACGAAAAGCGCTGTCACCCCGGCCAGTCCGAGCAGCAGCGCCACGGCCACGTTGCCGCGGAAGTCCTCGTCGAGCGGCAGCAGGTAGTAGCCCAGCAGCAGGACGACGGCGATGGCCAGCGGGCGCAGCGCGGCGCTGAGGGTGACGCGGGGCGGGCTTGGGCGGTGCTCTTCGGCCACCTGGGCAGCCTGCCGGGTGGGACGGCCGGGCGCGAGCACCGGCGCGCCGATGTCGCGTGGCGATCATGGAGGCGGCGGCGCACGATGGTCTGGACCGTCACCGCTGGACGGCGCCGGGTGACCGCCCGGCCGTCCCGCCCCACGGGAATCGAGGTTCGGAGATGACCTCCAAGACCGACGCCCACCACGAGACCACCACCGCCGATGCCTTCGCCGGCGGTGTGGTGCTGTTCGCCGCCGTGATGCTGCTGATCACCGGCGTCTTCGACATCCTTCGCGGGGTCATGGCCATCGCCGGCGACGACGTCTTCGTCGTGGCCCCGGAGTACGTGTTCGAGATGGACCTGACGGGTTGGGGCTGGGTCCACCTGGTGCTGGGAGTCCTCGCGGTGCTCATCTCCTTCGGGTTGATGAAGCTGTCGCTGTGGGCCCGGATGGCGGGGGTCGCCATCGCCTCGCTGATCATCGTGGCGAACTTCCTGTCGCTGCCGTACTACCCGATCTGGGCCCTGGTCTCGATCGCGTTCGGCGCGCTGGTGATCTGGGGCCTGGCGACGGCCCATCCGGACTCGCTCACCGGCTGACACCGGCTGACGAGACCGACTGACACCACCCGCCGCCCGGCGGGGCGCCGCCCGGCTCACCCGAACGGGCAGGTTAGGGACGGCGGTCGGCGGGGCAGGGGGACAGCCGACCGGCCCCGGGCGAGCCTGCCCGGGGCGCCGCCGCGCGGAAGGGGACCCGATGCCGCCCACGGAACGCCTGGTGATCGTCGGCGGCGACGCGGCGGGCATGTCGGCCGCCGCGCAGGCCCGGCGGCTACGGGGCCCCGACGAGCTGGAGATCGTCGCCTTCGAACGCGGCGCGCACACCTCGTACTCCGCGTGCGGCATCCCGTACTGGATCTCGGACACCGTTCCCGGTCCGGACGCGCTGGTGGCCAGGAGCCCTGAGGAGCACCGGTCGCGGGGCATCGACGTGCGGACGCGCACCGAGGTCGTCGAACTCGACCTGGCCGGCCGCCGGGTGCGCGCCCGCGCCACGGAAGGGCCGGAAGGCGGCGGGGAGCGGGAGTCCTGGACCTCCTACGACCGGCTGGTGCTGGCCACCGGCGCCCGGCCGGTCCGCCCCGAGGTGCCCGGCGCCGACGCTCCCGGCGTGCACTGCGTGCAGACGCTCGGCGACGGCGAGGCGCTGCTGCGCACCCTCGCCGAGGTGGAGCGCCGCCGCGGGCCCCGGCACGCGGTGGTCGTCGGCGCCGGCTACATC
>NZ_WMLF01000399.1 GCF_014156695.1 Streptomyces durbertensis
GCTCGGTGGACGTGGGGGTGGGGGTGGCGGTGGCACCGGTGGACTCGGCGCCGGTGCCCGGTGGTGAATCAGGTGCGCTGGCGGACATCGATCTCGTTTCCGTCGCGGGCAGCCATGGGTGACTGCCTGATTACTCCCAAGGACAGGTAAATGAATCGTAATTCCAGGTAAAGCGGACCTGTGGGTGGTCTCGGGCAAACGGGCCACTGTTCCGTCTAACGAGTGAATGCCGCCATAACGTCAGCTTGTCGTACGAACCGCTTTGTCATCTCATGCGAGCTTTGCTCCGGGGTGGGCTCGAGAGACGCCGTCGACGCACCGACCGGCCTCGCCCACCCGCGCCGAGCTGGAGGACGGACAGGTGGTGGAACGCATGACACGCGTACGGAGGATCGTCACGGGCGTCGCGGCCACGATGGCGCTCGCGACCCTCGCCGCCGGGTGCGGTACCGACCACACGAGCGGGCCCGAGGAGCCCAAGGACGAACGACGCCCCGCGGACAAGCCGCAGCAACTGCGCGTCATCGGCGACGGCTCGACGTCCTTCACCGGCGTCCAGCCCCACCAGCCCGAGGTGCGGAAACTCGCGCCCGGCGAACAGCCCCCGCAGTTTGTCGTCTTCTCGTGGGACGGCGCCGGCGAGGACAGCAAGAAGCTCTTCTCCCACTTCCGCGAGGTCGGCCGCCGCCACAACGCCCAGATGACGTACTTCCTCTCCGGCATCTACCTGCTGCCCGAGCGGGAGGCCAGCCGCTACAACCCGCCCGGCCGGGCACCGGGCGCCTCCGACATCGGCTACCTCAAGGACGAGAACATCCGCGCCACCCTGGAACAGTTGCGCGGCGCCTGGCTGGACGGCAGCGAGATCGGCACCCACTACAACGGCCACTTCTGCGGACCCACCGGCGTCGACAGCTGGTCCGTCGACGACTGGAAGAGCGAGATCCGGCAGGCCAAGTGGTTCGTCAAGAACTGGAAGACCACCACCGGCTGGAAGGACGCCGACACCCTGCCCTTCGACTACGACAAGGAACTCGTCGGCGGCCGCACGCCGTGCCTGGAAGGACGCGAGAACGTCGTACGGGCGGCGAGCGAACTCGGCTTCCGCTACGACTCCAGCGGCATCGGACGCCAGGTGTGGCCCAGCCGGCGGAACGGCCTGTGGGACCTCCCGCTCCAGATGGTGCCGATGCCCGGACGGGCCTTCGAAACGCTCGCCATGGACTACAACTTCATGGTCAACCAGTCCGGGCCCGGCAGCGGCGACCCCGCCAAGCACCCGGAGTGGGAACGGCAGATGAGGGACGGTCTGCTCCAGGGCTTCGAACGCGCCCACCAGGGCAACCGGGCACCGATGATCATCGGCAACCACTTCAACGGGTGGAAGGGCGGCATCTACATGCGGGCCGTCGAGGACGTCATCAAGACCGTCTGCGTCAAGGACGACGTGCGCTGCGTCTCCTTCCGCCAACTGGTCGACTGGCTCGACGCGCAGGACCCGGCGGTCCTGGCCGAGCTGCGCACCCTCGGCGTCGGCCAGGCGCCGAACGGAGGCTGGTCCACCTTCCTCGCCGCCGCCCGCGACTGACCGGTCACGCTCCCGCCGCCTCCACGCACACCGCCGGTGCTCTCCGGCCGCCCGGCCCCACCTCGGGCCGGGCGGCCGCGGGGGGCGGTGTCCGCCCCCCGGCCGACCCCTCGGGCCACGGAGAAGGCGTCAGACGGGCTGCGCGGTCCGCTCGGCCAGTACGAAGCCCGGGTCGACCTGGGCGGCCAGGTCCACGCCGGCGCGCGCGTTCCCCCAGCTCTCCGCGTTCTTCAGATGGAAATGGACCATCTGACGGGTGTACCGCTCCCAGTCCCGGCGCTCGTACGAGGCGTCCGCCGTCTCGTACAGCACGTCCAGGGCCCGGCGGTTGCCCTCCTCCAACTCGGCGAACGGCAGCGGCCGGCCCTTCTCCGCCGCCCGCACCCAGTCCGAGTGGCCCAGCGTGACCAGCAGGTCGTCGCCGACCTCGTCCCGCAGGAAGGCGACGTCGTCGGGGTCCGAGACCTTGTTGCCGACCACCCGGAGCGGCACGTCGTAGTCGGCGGCGTACTCGCGGTACTGCCGGTACACGGCGACGCCCTTGCGGGTGGGCTCTGCGACCAGGAACGTCATGTCGAAGCGGGTGAACATCCCGGAGGCGAAGGAGTCCGAGCCCGCCGTCATGTCGACGACCATGTACTCGTCCCGGCCGTCGACCAGGTGGTTGAGGCACAGTTCCACCGCGCCGACCTTCGAGTGGTAACAGGCCACCCCCAGGTCGGCCTCGGTGAACGGCCCGGTCGCCAGGAGCCGGACGTCCGAGCCCTCCAGCGTCAACGTCCGGCCGCAGGCGTCGTAGACCGGGTTGTCCTCGTCCACCCGGAGGAGCCGGGAGCCCTCGCCGGGAGGCGTCGTCTTGATCATGGTCTCGGCGGAGGCGATGCGGGGGTTCGCGCCCCGGAGGTAGTCCTTGATCAGGGGGAGCCGACCGCCGAGCGAGGGAACGTCCGCGGCCTCCGCCTCGGTCAGGCCGAGGGCGACGCCCAGATGCTGGTTGATGTCCGCGTCGACGGCGATCACCGGCCGCCGGGCGGTGGCCAGCCGGCGGACGAACAGCGAGGACAGCGTGGTCTTCCCGCTGCCCCCCTTCCCTACGAAAGCGATCTTCATGTTCAGTAGCGTAGGGCGGGGAGCCCCCTCACCCCGGCCGTCCGCCGAGCAGACCACCCGAACGAGCGTCGCCGCGTCACCGCCCGCCGCTCACCCGCCGCCGGTCGAGGACTAAGGTCGGGAGACATGAGTACGACTCCGCACCCGCCCGGCCCCCGGTCCGGCGCCGCCGATCCGCTCGCGCCGCTCGCCGGTCTGCCCGGCGTCGCAGAGTCCGTCGAGTCCATGCGCAAGGCGGTCGACCGGGTCTACGGCCACCGGGTCATGCGCCGGCGCAGCGCCGAGGTCACCGCCGAGGCCGTGCTCCGCGGCGCCCGCGCGAGCGCCGCGCTCGCCGGCGCCGACTGGGCGCTCGAGGAGGTCCGGCGGCGCAGCGACTTCGGCGGCGACGCCGAGGCCCGCACGGTCGGCGCCGCGCTCCGGGTGACCGCGGAGACCGGCCAACTGCTGCCGGTGTGGCGGCAGTCGCCGCTTCGGGTGCTGGCCAGGCTCCACCTCGTCGCGGCCGGCGGCTCACCCGACATGGACCCGGACGCCGTCGGCCGCCCCAGGCTCGCCGGCGAGGCCGTCGTCGAGGCCGTCGTCGAGGACGGGGTCCGCCTCGACCCGCCGCCCGCCGAAGAGGTCTCCGCCCGCCTGGACGCGTTGGCCGCACTGATCGTCGCGGGCGGCGACACCCCCGCGCTGGTGACCGCGGCCGTCGTCCACGGTGAACTGCTCGCGCTGCGGCCCTTCGTGAGTCACAACGGCCTGGTGGCGCGGGCGGCGGAACGGATCGTGCTGGTCGGCAGCGGGCTGGACCCGAAGTCGATCAGCCCGGCCGAGGTCGGCCACGTCGAAGGCGGTGTCGAGCAGTACCTCGCCGCGCTCGGCGACTACGTCTCCGGCACTCCTGAAGGCGTGGCGCGCTGGATCGCGCACTGCGGGCGTGCCGCGGAGCTGGGGGCCAGGGAGTCGACGGCCGTCTGCGAGGCGCTGCAACGCGGCGCCGCCTGACCGGCGGGGACCGATCCGCCCGGTCGGCGGGGCCTGAGCGGGCTGACCGGCGGGAGTTGGCCGGACAAATGCGGCGGCACCGCTGTTGAGGCGGTGCCGCCGCTGGCATGTCCACCGGGTTACCAGTGCGTGCTCGAGTTTTTCCGATCAGGTCGGGGACTTTGCCCGTCACCTGGTGCGGTAGGCCCGTATTCGACGGGTCGGCGTCGCGTGGGTTCCCGGTGTTCATGCGTCGGTCCGTGGGGCCTTGATCTCTTTTCCTTGATCCTCTCGGATGTCGGTAAGGTCTCGCGGGCCGTTATGTCCTTTGTACCCCGTCTTGCCGTTGAGTGGAAGTCCTGCGCCGATCCGCCTCGGCCGACCTGCCGTGGACGCCGGGGCGGCGGGGCGTCACGCCAGGCGCCCTCGGCGCCGCGAGGCGTACCAGACCAGCCCGGCGGTGGCGGCCGCCGCGCCGACCGCCGCGGCGGCGACAAGCGCCGGCCGGCCGGGCATCGAGAGCGCGGGTATGCGCTGCTTCAGGCGCACCGGCCGGGAGAAGGTGAGTATCGGCCAGTCGCGGGCGATCGCCTCCTTCCTCAGGGCGCGGTCCGGGTTCACCGCGTGCGGGTGGCCGACGGACTCCAGCATCGGAACGTCGGTGGCCGAGTCGCTGTAGGCGTAGCAGCGGGACAGGTCGTAGCCCTCGGACTCGGCGAGTTCGGCTATCGCCTCGGCCTTGGTGGGGCCGTAGGCGTAGTACTCCACCTCTCCGGTGTAGCAGCCGTCCTCCACCACCATCCGGGTCGCCACCACCCGGTCGGCGCCGATCAACTCGCCGATGGGTTCGACGACTTCCGCGCCGGAGGTCGAGACGACCACCACGTCGCGGCCGGCCAGGTGGTGCTGCTCGATGAGGGACGCCGCCTCGTCGTAGATGATCGGGTCGATCAGCTCGTGGATCGTCTCGGCGACCAGCTCCTTCACGTGCTCGACGTTCCATCCCCGGCAGAGCGCCGACAGGTAGGTGCGCATCCGCTCCATCTGGTCGTGGTCGGCGCCGCCGACCAGATAGACGAACTGTGCGTAGGCGGTGCGCAGCACCGCCCGGCGATTGATGAGACCGCCCTGGTAGAAGGACTTGCTGAAGGTGAGCGTGCTCGACTTCGCAATGACCGTCTTGTCCAGGTCGAAGAAGGCGGCTGTCCGCGGCAACGAGTGGTTTTCCACGAGGGAGAGGATAAGGCCACACCATTCGGCGTAAGCTGGGGCGTGTGGGTTTGCCTGAGAGGGCTCTCGGGTACACCATGGAAGTCACGGATCGTTCGCGACCGTGCTAACCCGGTTCGACTCCTCCCC
>NZ_WMLF01000004.1 GCF_014156695.1 Streptomyces durbertensis
GGCCCCCGCCGGCCGGACCGGACGCCGGCACGGGCGGCGGACCGGCCGGCGGGGTGGGCGGCGCGGGAGGCGCCTGCGGCGGAGCGGCCGGCACCTCGGGCACCTCACGCACCTCAGCCGCCTCGTGCGCGTCAGGTCTCTCAGGCACCTCACCCGCCTCGGGCGTCTCGCGCGCCTGCGGCGCGTCGGGCGTCCCCGGCGGTCTGCTCGGCTTCTCCAGCGGGACGGCGGGCGTGGGTGCGTCCCCGTCGTGCCGCCGGTCCTGCTCGTCGGCCATGCGGTCCTCTCAAGATCGGTCTGCGCTCCATCGTAGGCGCTGGCACCCGGGCCGCGACCGGCACGTTCCCCCTGGCCATACGATGGGCGGGCCGCTGCCAACGGAGGTTTCCTTGACCGATCTGACCGCCTTCATCGCCGGGCTGCCCAAGGCCGAGCTGCACGTGCACCACGTCGGCTCCGCCTCGCCCCGGATCGTCGCGGAGCTCGCCGCCCGGCACCCGGGCGCGAAGGTCCCCGACGACCCGGACGCGCTCGCCGAGTACTTCACCTTCCGCGACTTCGCGCACTTCGTCGAGATCTACCTCTCGGTGGTGGACCTCATCAGGGACGCCGAGGACGTGCGGCTGCTCACCTACGAGGTGGCCAGGGAGATGGCCGGGCAGAACATCAGGTACGCGGAGCTGACCGTCACGCCCTACAGCTCGACCAACCGGGGCATCCCGGACCGGGCGTTCGTCGAGGCGATCGAGGACGCCCGCGTGGCGGCGGAGAAGGAGCTGGGTGTCGTCCTGCGCTGGTGCTTCGACATCCCGGGCGAAGCGGGGCTGCCCGCGGCCGAGGAGACGGCCCGGATCGCCTGTGAGCTCCAGCCGGAGGGGCTGGTGTCGTTCGGTCTGGGCGGGCCGGAGATCGGCGTGCCCAGACCGCAGTTCAAGCCGTACTTCGACCGCGCGATCGCGGCCGGTCTGCGGAGCGTGCCGCACGCGGGTGAGACCACGGGCCCGGAGACGGTGTGGGACGCGTTGACGTCGCTGCGCGCCGAGCGCATCGGGCACGGCACCAGCTCGACGCGTGACCCCCGGCTGCTGGAGCACCTCGCGGAGCGGCGCGTCCCGCTGGAGGTGTGCCCGACATCGAACATCGCCACCCGGGCGGTGACCGACCTCGAGCAGCACCCGCTGAAGGAGATGGTGGCCGCCGGTGTGCTGGTCACGATCAACAGCGACGATCCGCCGATGTTCGGCACCGACCTGAACACCGAGTACCACATCGCCGCCCGGCTGCTGGGGCTGGACGCGGCGGGGGTCGCGGGGCTGGCGAAGAACGCCGTCGAGGCCTCGTTCCTGGACGAGGTCGGCAAGAAGGCGCTGCGCGCGGAGATCGACGGGTACCTGCGGGAGTTCACCGGCTGACGGCACCCCGCGAACGGAAGCACCGCCGGAGAAGAGCGGCAGGGGCCGGGGAGCGTCGCGCTCCCCGGCCCCTGCCGTCGGTCGGGCCGCCTTACAGGGCGGTCATGACGTGCTTGACGCGGGTGTAGTCGTCGAAGCCGTAGGCGGAGAGGTCCTTGCCGTAGCCGGACTTCTTGAAGCCGCCGTGCGGCATCTCGGCGACCAGCGGGATGTGGGTGTTGATCCACACGCAGCCGAAGTCGAGGTTCTTCGACAGCCGCATGGCGCGGCCGTGGTCCTTGGTCCACACCGAGGAGGCCAGGGCGTACTCGACGCCGTTGGCCCACTCGACGGCCTGGTCCTCGTCGGAGAACTTCTGCACGGTGATGACCGGGCCGAAGACCTCGTTCTGGATGATCTCGTCGTCCTGGCGCAGCCCGGAGACGACGGTCGGGGCGAAGAAGTAGCCCTTGTCGCCGACCCGCTCACCGCCCGTCTCCACCTTGGCGTGGGCCGGGAGGCGGTTGATGAAGCCCTCCACCTTCTCCAGGTGGACGGGGTTGTTCAGCGGGCCGTAGGCGCAGTCCTCGTCGGTGATGTCACCGGTCCTGACCTCGGCGGCGGCCTTGGCGAGCGCGGCCACGAACTCGTCGTGCAGGCCTTCCTGGACGAGGACCCGGGTGGCGGCGGTGCAGTCCTGGCCGGCGTTGAAGAAGCCGGCGTCGCGGATGCCCTCGACGGCGGCGGTCAGGTCGGCGTCGTCGAAGACCACGACCGGGGCCTTGCCGCCGAGTTCGAGGTGGACGCGCTTGACGTCCTTGGCGGCGCTGGCGGCCACCTCCATGCCGGCCCGGACCGAGCCGGTGATGGAGGCCATCGCCGGGGTGGCGTGCTCGACCATCAGGCGACCGGTGTCGCGGTCGCCGCAGACGACGTTGAAGACGCCCTTGGGCAGGATGCCGCCGAGGACCTCGGCGAGGAAGACCGCGGAGGCGGGCGTGGTGTCGGAGGGCTTGAGCACGACGGTGTTGCCCGCCGCGATGGCCGGGGCGAACTTCCACACCGCCATCATCATCGGGTAGTTCCACGGCGCGACCTGGGCGCAGACGCCCACCGGCTCGCGGCGGACGAAGGAGGTCAGCCCCTCCATGTACTCGCCGGCGGACTTGCCCTCCAGCATGCGGGCGGCGCCGGCGAAGAAGCGGATCTGGTCGATCATCGCCGGCAGTTCCTCCTGCCGGGTCAGTTCAAGCGGCTTGCCGGTGTCGCGGCACTCGACGTCCAGGAGTTCGTCGGCGCGCTCCTCCAGCGCGTCGGCGATCTTGAGGAGGGCGAGCTGGCGGGCGGCCGGGGTGGTGTCGCGCCAGGCGGGGAAGGCGGCTGCGGCAGCGGCCATGGCGGCGTCGACGTCCGCGGCCGAGGAAAGCGCGGCCTCCGCGTACGTCTCGCCCGTGGCCGGATCGACCACCTCCGTGGTCCGCCCGTCCGCGGCGTCCCGGAACTCGCCGTCGATGTAGTTGCGCAGTCGACGCAGCTCGGTGGTCACTGTTGCACCCTCCTGCTCCATTGTCCGATGGGTGAGACCCCCACACTAACCGGAATCCCCACGCATTCAACAGGGCGTCACGCTCCCGATTGCGGATTCCGTCGGATTCTCCATGATCAACTACGAATTACATCACTCATGGGTTGCGCGAACGACGAGTCCTCGTGCACAGTGAGGAACGTGGCTCGTGACTCGAAGAAACCGAACGGCTCGGCGTCGATCGACGCCGTCTCCCTGGCGATCATCGAACAGCTCCAGGAGGACGGCCGCCGACCGTACGCCGCCATCGGAAAGGCCGTCGGTCTCTCCGAGGCGGCGGTGCGGCAGCGGGTGCAGAAGCTGCTCGACCAGGGCGCCATGCAGATCGTCGCCGTCACCGACCCGCTCACCGTCGGCCTGCGCAGGCAGGCGATGGTCGGGATCAACGTGGAAGGCGATCTCGAGCCGGTGGCCGACGCTCTCGCCGAGCTGAACGAGGTCGAGTACGTCGTCATCACAGCGGGCTCCTTCGACCTGATCGTGGAGATCGTCTGCGAGGACGACGAGCACCTCCTCGAAATGATCAACAAGCGGATCAGGACGCTGCCCGGCGTCCGGTCCACAGAGAGCTTCGTCTACCTCAAGCTGCGCAAGCAGACCTACACATGGGGAACTCGATAACCGTGAGCAAGGATCTCTCCCGAACCGCCTACGACCATCTGTGGATGCACTTCACCCGGATGTCGTCGTACCAGGACGCCCCCGTGCCGACCATCGTGCGCGGCGAGGGCACCTCCATCTTCGACGACAAGGGCAAGCGCTACATCGACGGGCTCGCCGGGCTGTTCGTCGTGCAGGCTGGTCACGGCCGTACCGAACTCGCCGAGGTCGCCGCCAAGCAGGCGGCCGAGCTGGCCTTCTTCCCCGTGTGGTCCTACGCCCACCCCAAGGCCGTCGAGCTGGCCGAGCGGCTGGCCCACCACGCCCCCGGCGACCTCAACAAGGTCTTCTTCACCACCGGTGGCGGCGAGGCCGTCGAGACCGCGTGGAAGCTCGCGAAGCAGTACCACAAGCTGACCGGCAACCCCCTGAAGTACAAGGTCATCTCGCGGGCGGTCGCCTACCACGGCACCCCGCAGGGCGCGCTGTCCATCACCGGTCTGCCCGCGCTCAAGGCGCCCTTCGAGCCGCTGGTGCCCGGCGCGCACAAGGTGCCCAACACCAACATCTACCGGGCCCCGCTGCACGGCGACGACCCGGAGGCGTTCGGCCGCTGGGCCGCCGACCAGATCGAGCAGCAGATCCTCTTCGAGGGCCCCGAGACGGTCGCCGCCGTCTTCCTCGAGCCGGTGCAGAACGCCGGTGGCTGCTTCCCGCCGCCGCCCGGCTACTTCCAGCGCGTCCGGGAGATCTGCGACCAGTACGACGTGCTGCTCGTCTCCGACGAGGTCATCTGCGCCTTCGGCCGGCTGGGCACGGTCTTCGCCTGCGACAAGTTCGACTACGTGCCGGACATCATCACCTGCGCCAAGGGCATGACCTCCGGTTACTCCCCGATCGGCGCGACGATCATCTCCGACCGGATCGCCGAACCGTTCTACAAGGGCGACAACGTCTTCCTGCACGGCTACACCTTCGGCGGGCACCCGGTGTCCTCCGCGGTCGCCCTGGCCAACCTGGACATCTTCGAGCGCGAGCAGCTGAACAAGCACGTGCTGGAGAACGAGAGCGCCTTCCACCAGACGCTCTCCAGGCTGCACGACCTGCCGATCGTCGGCGACGTGCGCGGCAACGGCTTCTTCTACGGCATCGAGCTGGTGAAGGACAAGACCACCAAGGAGAGCTTCAACGAGGAGGAGACCGAGCGCGTCCTCTACGGCTACCTCTCCAAGGCGCTCTTCGACAACGGCCTGTACTGCCGGGCCGACGACCGCGGCGACCCCGTCATCCAGCTCGCGCCGCCGCTGATCGCCGACCAGGCCCTCTTCACGGAGATCGAGCAGATCCTGCGGAGCGTGCTCACCGAGGCGTGGACAAAGCTCTGAGCCCCGCCGCCCGCTGAGCGACCGCCTCCCGACCGGCAGTCCCGCCGACCGGGCAGGTCCGCCGACCGGCAGTCGAGCGGCGTGTGCCCTCGCCGCCGCTGCCCCGCCCCGCGCCTCTCCCCCGGCGCACGCGGGCGACCGGCCCCCGGAACCCCACCGACGGTTCCGGGGGCCGTCCGCGTCGCCCGCCCGGGGAGGGGGAGTCCGGCTCCACCCGCACCGTACGTTTCACCCCAACGAGCTAACTCGGCGGGAATCCGCCCCTGTGAGCGCCGGTCGCCGCCCCGGGGGTCCGTACCGTTCAGTGACGGATGTCCCCGGTGCTCGTTCACCTGCCGGGGGTTGTCACGAGCCGGAGGTGAGCGCTGGTGTCCGCCAAGGTGGCTCCACCCGACAACGATGTGCTCTGGGCGCGCGGGCTGGACCGCGCGCACCGGGGCTCCCCCGCGCTGGCGGGGGTCTCGATCGCGGTGCGCGACGGCGAGATCCTCGTGGTCGCCGGGGCGCGCGGCAGCGGCAAGACCACACTGCTGCGCTGTCTGTCCGGCCGGCTGCGGCCGGACGCCGGCGAGGTGTGGTTCAACAGCCTGCCGCTGCACGTCCTGGCCCCCCGCGCCCGCGACCGGCTGCGCCGGGACCGCTTCGGCTGGGTCGGCAGCACCCCCGAACTCGTACCCGAGCTGACGGCCTGGGAGAACGCCGCGCTGCCGCTGCTGCTCTCCGGCGTCTCCGGGCGGGCGGCCAGACGCACCGCCCTGGAGTGGCTGGAGCGGCTGGACGTCGGCGACCACGCCGCCAAGCGGCCCGCCGCGCTGCTCCAGTCGGAGCGGCAGCGCGTCGCCATCGCCCGCTCCCTGGTGCACCAGCCGACCGTGCTGTTCGCCGACGAGCCCACGGCGCCGCTGCACCGCCACGAGCGCACCGCCGTGCTGCGGACGCTCACCACGGCCGCCCGCACCCACGGCATCACCGTCGTCCTCACCGCGCAGGAACCGCTCGGCCTCCCCCGGCCCGCCGGCACCCCCGCGCCGGCCGACCGCCGGTCGCCGGAGATCCCGGACGCCGACCGCTTCCTCACCCTCGTCGACGGCCGGCTCACCGCCGGCGGCAGCCGTTCGGCCGGCCCCCGGGACACCGCACCGTGCTCGCTCTCCGCCTGATCCGCGGCGCCCGGCCGACGGCACAGCTCCGCCGGCTGCTGGTCGCCCTCGCGGCCGGCGGTGTCGGCTTCCTGCTGCTCGGCGCGCTCGGCTACGCGCTCGACCACCCCGGCGACCCCGGCCCGGCGCTGGTGCGGCTGCTGTGGTGCCTGATCCCGCTGGCCGCCGTGGTGCAGCTGGCCGTGGCGGTGGCGCGACGCGACCCCGGGGCCGAGCAGCGGGCGGGGCTGGACGCGGCGGGGCTCGGCCCCGCCGGGCTGGTCCGGCTGGCCGCCGTCTCCACCGCCGTGTCCATGCTGCTGGGCAGCGCGCTGGCGCTGCTGGTCTTCCTCCATCTCCGCGGCGACGTGACGGGCATGCCGTTCGACGGCTCGGCCGGCGACGGGCTCGCCGCCCGCCGCGACCTGCCCGTCCCGGCGACCCTGACACTGCTGCTGCTGCCGCCGACGGCGGCGGTGGTCGCCACCGCCCGCGCACTGCGCGCCGGGCCCCCGGCCGCCGGGGCGGACGGCGGACGACGCCGGCAGGGCGTGCCGGTCACGCTGCCGTGGGGGGCCGCGCTGGTGGCGACGGGCCTCACCGTCGAGGGGTACGCCGCCCGCGACCTGCCGGCCGGCGCGGGGCCGTCCGAGGGCATGGTCACCGGGGTGCTCGCCGGCTGGCTGCTGATCGCGGCCGGTCTGGTGCTGGCCGGGCCGGCCGTGACCGAGCTGGCCGGGCGGCTGCTGACCGCCTGGCGTCCCGGCGCGGTACGACTGCTGGCCGGGCGGGTGCTGCTCGCGGACGCCGGTCGGCTCGGTGGCCCGGTCGGTGTGCTCACGGCGGTCGCCTGGAGCGCGCTGACGGCGGCTCTCCTCTACGGCGCCGAACTGCTGGGCCCCTTCACCGTGTTGGGAGCGCTGGTGGTCGTCGGGTGCTCGGTCGGCACGGTGTGGGTGACCGCCGGGCGCGGACGGGAGGAACGGGTGGCGACCAGTGACGGGCTGCGCGATCTGGGCGCCTCGGTCGGACTGCTGCGCCGTGCGGCGGCGCTGCGGGTGGCGGTGCCGGCGCTGCTGCTGCTTCCGCTGGTGCTGGCCGTCGCCCGGCTCGCGACCCTGCCGCTCGCGGGTTGAGCCCCCGGGTGGTGCTGACCAACGCCGCTCGGGAGCTCAGTCCTCCGGCGGCAGCCGGACGGTCTCGGCGGCGTCGAAGGACACGGTGACCTTCTCCCCGGGCGAGGGCGCGCCGCGCAGCGGGACGGTCGCCTCCAGATCCGGGCCGCGCTCCGGCCGCAGGGCGAGCACGACGTGGTCGCCGCGGAAGGTGCGGGCGAGGACCTGGCAGCGCAGCCCGCGCCCGCCCTCGGCGGCGTCGTCCGGTGCCGGGCGCGCCACGTCGTCCGCGTCCAGCCGGACTCCGGCGGGCCGCACCAGCAGGGTCGCGGGCCCGGGCGGTGTGCCGTCGGGCACCGGGAGCGTGCCCCAGGGGGTTGTCGCCGCCCGCCCGGTGACCGTCGCCGGGACGACGTTGTCAAAGCCGAGGAAGCGGGCGACAAACGCGGAGGCCGGGCGCTGCCACACCTCCGGCGGGGTGCCGCTCTGCGCGATCCTGCCGTCCCGCATCACCAGCACCCGGTCGGCCAGCGCGAAGGCCTCGCCCTGGTCGTGGGTGACGGCCAGCACGGTGGTGCCGAGTTCGTCGAAGAGCTGGCGCAGTTCGACGACCAGCCGTTCCCGCAGGCTGCGGTCGAGCTGGCCCAGCGGCTCGTCGAGCATCAGCAGCGCGGGGCTCGGGGCGAGCGCCCTGGCGAGGGCGACCCGCTGCTGCTCGCCGCCGGACAGCGAGCCGACAGCCCGCCGTTGCGCGTCCGGCAGTCCGACCATGGCAAGCAGCTCGGCGACCCGCCGCTCGGCCTCGGCCCGTCCGTCGCCGCGCATCCGCAGCCCGAAGGCGACGTTGCGGCCGACGTCGCGCTGCGGGAAGAGCTGGTGGTCCTGGAACATCAGCCCGACGCCGCGCCGGTGCACGGGCACGCCGGCGAGGTCCCGGCCGCCGAGGGTGATCTCACCGGCGCCGATCTCCTGGAGCCCGGCCACCGCGCGCAGCAGTGTCGACTTCCCGCTGCCGCTCGGGCCGAGCACGCAGACCGTCTCCCGCTCGGCGACGTCGAGGTCGACGGAGTCCAGGACGGCCCGGCCGCCCAGCCGCACGGTCACCGACCGCAGTGTCAACGACGACATCAGAACTCCCCGGAGCGGTTGACCCGAACGCGTTCGAGCAGCAGCAGCACGCCCGCGCACACCAGCATCAGGATGGTGCTGAGCGCCATCGCCATCCCGTAGTTGTACTCGCCGGCCCGGCCCAGCAGGCGGGCCACCGCGACCGGCAACGTGGGGCTGTCGGGTCGGGCGATGAACACCGTGGCACCGAACTCGCCCAACGACACCGCGAACGCGAACCCCGCGGCGATCAGGCCCGCCCGGCTCACCATCGGCAGGTCGACCTCCCGCCAGGCGCGCCACGGCGAGGCGCCCAACACCGCCGCGGCCTCCCGCAGCCGCTCGTCGACCGCCCGCAGCACCGGCAGCATCGTGCGCACCACAAACGGCACACCGACCAGCGCCTGGGCGAGCGGCACCAGGATCCACGAGGAGCGCAGGTCCAGCGGCGGCTTGTCGAGGGTGATCAGGAAGCCGAAGCCGACGGTGACGGCCGAGACGCCCAGCGGCAGCATCAGCAGCGCGTCGAAGCCACGGACCAGCGGCCCGGCGCGGCGGGTGAGCGCGGCGGCGGCGAGCGTACCGACGGCGACCGCGATCAGCGTGGCGACGGCGGCGTAGGCGAGCGAGTTGCCGACGGCCTCCAGCGGCGGCACCACAAAGGCGCTGGAGGCGTCCGCCTGTTCGGCCAGCGCCCGGTAGAAGGCGAGTCCGTAGCCGCCGGGCGCGGACAGCGACCGCTCGACGAGCACCGCGAGCGGCAGCACCAACAGCACGGCCACGACCAGCAGTTGGGACCAGAGGAAGGCCCACTGCCCGACACCGCGCGGCCGCCGCGCGGCGTGCTCGGCGGCGACCAGCCGCAGCGCGCTCTCCCGGCGGCGGACCGTCCAGGCGTGCACCGCGAGCATCGCGGCGACGGCGGCCAGTTGCAGCAGGCTCAGCACGGCGGCCGTCGGCAGGTCGAGGAACTGCGCGGTCTGCCGGTAGATCTCCACCTCCAGCGTCGCGTAGCGGGCGCCGCCGAGCACCTGGATGACGCCGAAGGAGGTGAAGGTGAACAGGAAGACCATCAGCGCGGCGGCGGCGACCGCCGGCACCAGCGCCGGCAGCGTGATCCGCCGCCAGGCGGTGAACCGGCCGGCGCCCAGCACCCGGGCGGCCTCCTCCTGCCGGGGGTCGAGCTGACCCCACAGCCCGCCGACGGTCCGTACGACCACGGCGTAGTTGAAGAAGACGTGCGCGAGCAGGATCGCCCACACACTGGTGTCGAGCCGCAGCCCCCAGGCCTCGTCCAGCACACCGCCCCGGCCGACGAGCGCCAGGAAGGCGGAGCCCACCACCACCGTCGGCAGCACGAAGGGCACGGTGACGACCGCGCGCAGCAGCCGCTTCCCGGGGAAGTCGAAGCGGGCGAGGGCGTAGGCGCCGGGCAGCGCGACCAGCAGGGTCAGCGCGGTGGACGCGGCGGCCTGCCAGACGGTGAACCACAGCACGTCGAGCGTGTCGGGCGAGGTGAGCACCTCGGCCGCCCGGCCGAACTGCCAGCGGCCGTCCTCCCGCAGGCCCCGGCCGACGATCGTGGCGACCGGGTAGCCGAAGAACAGGGCGAAGAACGCCACGGGCACGGCCATCAGGCCGAGCCGTACCGCCAGCGCGCGACGCGCGGCGGACCGCCCCGACGGCCGTGCGCCGTCGGGGCCGGCCCCGGGCCGCCCGCCCGGGGGTGGGGACGCCACGGGCAGGTCCGCCGTGCCGACCGCCCGCGTTGCTACCTCATCAGGCTGGCCCACTGCTTGACCCACTGCTCCCGGTTCGCCTCGATGTCCTCGGGCGCGACCACGTGCGGCTTCTCGACCTCGACGCCGTACCGCGTGAAGACCTCGGGGAGTTCGACGTCGGCGCGGGCCGGGTGGACCCACATGTTCAGCGGGAGGTCCTTCTGGAACTCCTCGCCGACGAGGAAGTCCAGCAGCGCCTTGCCACCCTCGGGGTTCTTCGCGCCCTCCAGCAGACCGGCGAACTCGATCTGTCGGAAGCAGGTGCCGGTGGAGACCCCGGTGGGCGCCTTCGCGGGCTTCTTGTCCCCGCCGTAGTGCACCTCGGCCGGCGGGCTGCTGGCGTAGGAGACCACCAGCGGGCGGTCGCCCTTCTCCCGGCCGCTCGCCGAGCCGGTGAAGCGGTCGTTGTACGCCTGCTCCCAGCCGTCGACCATCGCGACGCCGTTGGCCTTCAGCTTCTTCCAGTAGTCCTGCCAGCCGTCCTCGCCGTAGGCGCCGACGCTGGCGAGCAGGAAGGCGAGGCCCGGCGAGGAGGTCGCCGCGTTCTGCACGACCAGCATGTCCTTGTACTCGGGCTTGACCAGGTCGTCGAGGGTCTTCGGCGGCGCCAGCTTCTCCCGCTCGAAGTAGGCGCGGTCGTAGTTGACGCAGACGTCGCCGTGGTCGATCGGGGTGACCCGGTTCTTCCCGGCGTCGAGCTGGAGCTGCCGGGGGACCTCGGCCAGGCCCTCGGCCTTGTGCGGCGCGAAGATGCCGGCGTCCAGCGCCTTGGAGAGCAGCGCGTTGTCCACGCCGAAGAAGACGTCGCCCTGCGGGTTGCCCTTGCTGAGGATGGCCTGGTTCACGGCCGCCCCGGCGTCGTCGGCCCGCAGCACCTTGACCTTCAGCCCGGACTTCTCGGTGAACGCGTCGAGCACGTTCTTGGAGACCTCGAAGGACTGGTGCGTCACCAGAGTGACACTGCCGCCGTCGCTCCCGCCGCCGCCGTCGGTGCCGCAGGCGGCCAGCAGGCAGGATCCGAGTGCGACCGACACGGCGGCCGCTGTTGTGCGCTTCATCGTGCTGCTTTCGGGTACGGGCGAGCGCACAGCATGGAGAGGTACCGAACTTCCTACCCAGCATGACCTGGGCGAGGTTCGAGGGTCTGCGGCCTGACGGTGCCGCACTCTCAGCGCTGCGAGCGCTCCCCTGTCGGAAAAACGAGTGGTGTGTTCGAACGATAGCAGTCGGCCCCGACAGCGCCCGGAGCGCGGGACCGTCGGGGCCGGTGCTCGCGGGTCAGCTTCCGGAGACCTCGCTCGCGGCCAGCTGGCCGCAGGCGCCGTCGATCTCCTGGCCCCGGGTGTCCCGGACGGTCACCGGCACGCCGTGCGCGGCGAGCGCCTCGACGAACGCCCGCTCGTCCTCGGGACGCGAGGCGGTCCACTTGGAGCCGGGGGTGGGGTTGAGCGGGATGAGGTTCACGTGCGCCCGGCGGCCCTTCAGCAGGCGGCCGAGCAGGTCGGCCCGCCAGGCGTGGTCGTTGATGTCCCGGATCAGCGCGTACTCGATGGACACCCGGCGGCCGGACCTCGCCGCGTACTCCCAGGCGGCGTCCAGCACCTCGCGCACCTTCCAGCGGGTGTTGACCGGGACGAGGGTGTCCCGCAGCTCGTCGTCCGGGGCGTGCAGCGAGACGGCCAGCCGGCACTTGAAGCCCTCGTCGGCGAACCGCAGCATCGCCGGCACCAGACCGACCGTGGACACCGTGATGCCGCGCTGGGAGAGCCCGAGGCCGTCCGGCGCCGGGTCGGTGAGGCGGCGGATGGCGCCGACGACCCGGTTGTAGTTCGCCAGCGGCTCGCCCATGCCCATGAAGACGATGTTCGACAGCCGCGCCGGGCCGCCGGGGACCTCGCCGTCCCGCAGCGCCCGCATGCCGTCGACGATCTGGTGGACGATCTCGGCGGTCGACAGGTTGCGGTCGAGTCCGGCCTGGCCGGTGGCGCAGAACGGGCAGTTCATGCCGCAGCCGGCCTGGGAGGAGATGCACATGGTGACCCGGTCCGGGTAGCGCATGAGCACCGACTCGACCAGCGTGCCGTCGTGCAGCCGCCACAGCGTCTTGCGGGTGGTGTCGTCGTCGCAGGAGATGTTCCGGACGACGGTCATCAACTGCGGCAGCAGCTCCGCGGCCAGCCGCTCGCGGGCGGCGGCCGGGATGTCCGTCCAGTCGGCCGGGTCCTGGGTGAAGCGCGCGAAGTAGTGCTGGGAGAGCTGCTTGGCCCGGAACGGCTTCTCGCCG
Source organism: Streptomyces durbertensis (assembly GCF_014156695.1). Classification (GTDB taxonomy): domain Bacteria; phylum Actinomycetota; class Actinomycetes; order Streptomycetales; family Streptomycetaceae; genus Streptomyces; species Streptomyces durbertensis. The sequence continues at coordinate 12,388 of NZ_WMLF01000004.1, forward strand.
ATCGCGGTCAGCGCCTCGCGGCGCTCGGCCGGGCTGAGGTCCGCCAGGTGGCGGGGCGGCTTCTTGGCACCTCGCGGAGCGACGAACGTCAGCTCTCCGGGCTTGGGCGGGGTCATGCGGGGTCTCCTAAAGCGTCGGGGGCGAGGCCGGCGACGCCCCGGCCGGTGGCCTGGCAGGGCGGAGGGCGCGCAGTCAGCGCCGGGAGACCTCACGAAGCGGCCCCGGCACTCCCGGGGCGGTAGGGCCCGCCGACGTGAGGCGACAGGCCCTACCAGGGTAACGGGTTCCGCCGGGGATTCGCCGAGTCGCCGACTCAGCCGGCGCCGACGAACAGCACCAGCAGCAGCCAGACCACCGGAGCCGTGGGCAGCAAAGAGTCCAGCCGGTCCATGATGCCGCCGTGGCCGGGCAGCAGCGTGCCCATGTCCTTGATGTCAAGATCGCGCTTGATCATGGACTCGCCGAGGTCGCCCAGCGTGGCGCTGGCCGCCACGGCCAGGCCCAGCAGCAGGCCCTGCCACCACTGGCCGCCGTCGATGAGGAACTGCATGCACAGGGCCCCGGCGACCATGGTGCAGGCCACGGCGCCCAGCAGGCCCTCGCGGGTCTTGCCGGGGCTGATGCGCGGGGCCAGCTTGTGACGCCCGAACCGCCAGCCCACCGCGTACGCCCCGGTGTCGCTGACGATCGTCAGCACCAGGAACGTCAGGACCCGCCACGGGCCGTCGTCGGCGGCGAGCAGCAGCGCCACGAACGTCGCGAGGAACGGCACGTAGAACAGCGTGAACAGCCCCGCCGTGACGTCCCGCAGGTAGTTCTCCGGGGGCTCGGCCATCCGCCACAGCAGGACGGCCAGCGCGGTGAGCGCCAGCAGCACCCAGGCGCCCTCCGCCCCCCTGACGTAGCCGGCGACGACCATCGCCGCGCCGCCCACCGCCAGCGGCACCAGCGGCACGTTGACGCCCTTGCGTTCGGAGAGCCGGCTCGTCAGCTCCCACAGGCCCACCACCACCGCGGCGGCGACAACCGCGACGAAGACCTCCTTCACCAGGAAGAGCGAGGCCACGATGACGGCGCCGAGCCCGAGCCCGACGCCTATCGCGGCCGGCAGGTCGCGGCCGGCGCGCTTGCGTCCCGCCGGCGGGTTCTCGGGCGGTCGGCTGTCCGAGCGGTGGGACCGGTCATCCCGGGGCGGCTGGCCGTCGTCCCGACCGGCGCCTTCGGAGGGGACACCGTCGGAGGGCACGCCTTCGGAGGGCAGGGGCATGGGCCGAGTCTGCGCCGCGTCGGCGGCCTGGTACACGGGACCCGCCGACGGCGACCGCCCCGGATCGCCGGGATCGCGGTATCCGGCGCTCGGGGACGCACCCCAGGATGAGTCGTTCACTGATGAAGCCCTAAACCTCGTTCCGCGCCACGTGCGCCGAAGGTCCTCTCAGACCTCCAGCAGCTCGGCTTCCTTGTGCTTGAGCAGCTCGTCCACCTGGGCCACGTACTTGGCGGTCGTGTCGTCCAGCTCCTTCTCCGCGCGCCGGCCCTCGTCCTCGCCGATCTCGCCGTCCTTGACGGTCTTGTCGATCGCCTCCTTGGCCTTGCGGCGGATGCTGCGGATGGCGATCTTCGCGTCCTCGCCCTTGGCCTTGGCGACCTTGATGTACTCCTTGCGGCGGTCCTGGGTCAGCTCGGGGAAGGTCACCCGGATGATGTTGCCGTCGTTCGACGGGTTGACGCCCAGGTCGGAGTCGCGGATGGCCTGCTCGATGTTGCGCAGCGCGCTCTTGTCGAACGGCGTCACCACGGCCATGCGGGGCTCGGGCACCGAGAAGGACGCCAGCTGGTTGATGGGCGTCAGGGCGCCGTAGTAGTCAGCCACGATCTTGTTGAACATCGCCGGGTGCGCACGTCCGGTGCGGATCGCGGCGAAGTCCTCCTTCGCGACGACGACCGCCTTCTCCATCTTCTCCTCGGCCTCGAGGAGGGTCTCTTCGATCACCACGTGCTCCTGGTTCGATGAAAGCGGGTAGGGGTCTGCCGGGTGCTCAGTCGCGGGGCGCCTGAACACCGACAAGCGTGCCGATCTTCTCACTCTTGACGGCCCGCGCGATATTGCCCTCGGCCAGCAGCTCGAAGACGACGATCGGCAGCCCGTTGTCGCGGCACAGGGTGATCGCGGTGAGGTCGGCGACCTTCAGGTCGCGCGCGATGACCTCGTCGTAGCTGAGCGAGTCGAACTTCACCGCGTCCGGATTCTTCGCCGGGTCGGAGTCGTAGACGCCGTCCACGCCGTTCTTGCCCATCAGCATGGCCTCGGCGTGGATCTCCAGCGCGCGCTGGGCGGCGGTGGTGTCGGTGGAGAAGTACGGCATCCCCATGCCGGCGCCGAAGATGACCACACGGCCCTTCTCCAGGTGCCGGATCGCCCGCAGCGGGATGTAGGGCTCGGCGACCTGCCCCATCGTGATCGCGGTCTGCACCCGGGAGTCGATGCCCTCCTTCTCCAGGAAGTCCTGGAGTGCCAGGCAGTTCATCACGGTGCCGAGCATGCCCATGTAGTCCGAGCGGGCGCGGTCCATTCCGCGCTGCTGCAGCTCGGCGCCGCGGAAGAAGTTGCCGCCGCCGATGACCACGGCGATCTGCGCGCCGTCCCGTACGACTGCGGCGATCTCGCGAGCGATCTTGTGCACGACGTCCGGGTCGACCCCGAGGCCCCCGCCGCCGGCGAACGCCTCACCCGAGAGCTTCAGCAGGAAACGGCGGGAGCTGTCGTTGTCGGTCTCTTTGCTGCTCATGAAGTTCTCCTCGTGCACACACGAGGAGGCCCCTGCCCGTCGGATCCTCTCGGCTCCCTGCGGCAACGGCCTCCTCGTCATTCGCTGCGGTGTCCCCCGACGTCCCCGGGCACCACCCGGCGGACCGGCCCGGCACGGCCGGACCCGGTACCGCCTGACAGGTCCGAGGCCGGAGCGCGCCGCCACCGAAGGGCGGCGCGGTCCGGCTCAGGTCAGGCGCCGACGCGGAAGCGGGCGAAGCGCTTCAGCGTGACACCGGCCTCGTCCAGGATCTTCTGGACGGTCTTCTTGTTGTCCTTCGCGAAGGGCTGGTCCAGAAGGCAGTTCTCCTTCAGGAAGCCCTTGACCCGGCCCTCGACGATCTTCGGCAGGGCGGCCTCCGGCTTGCCCTCCTCCTTCGCGGTGGCCTCGGCGACGCGGCGCTCGTTCTCCAGCGTCTCGGCCGGGACGTCCTCGGCGGAGAGGAACTTCGGCGCGAACGCGGCGATGTGCTGCGCGACGTCCTTGGCGATCTCCGCGTTCTCCTTGTCCAGCTCGACCAGGACACCGACCTGCGGCGGCAGGTCGGGCATGGTGCGGTGGAGGTAGGAGGCGACAAAGCCACCGGAGAACTGGGCGAACCGGTCGAGCACGATCTTCTCGCCGAGCTCGGCGTTCTTCTCGTCGATGAAGGCCTGGACGGTGCGGCCCTCGATCTCGGAGGCCAGCAGGGCCTCGATGTCGGCCGGCGAGGTCGCGGCGACGTGGCCGGCGATCGCGTCGGCGGCACCCTGGAACTTCTCGCCCTTGGCGACGAAGTCGGTCTCGCACTTCAGCTCGACGAGCACACCGGAGGTGGCGTCGGTGGAGATACGGGCGACAACCGCGCCGTTGGAGGCGGTGCGGGACTCGCGCTTGGCGACGCCCTTCTGGCCCTTGACCCGGAGGATCTCGACGGCCTTCTCGACGTTGCCCTCGGCCTCGTCGAGCGCCTTCTTGCAGTCCATCATGCCGGCGCCGGTCAGCTCGCGGAGCTTCTTGACGTCGGCGGCGGTGTAGTTCGCCATCCTTGAGTTCCTTTGTGTCCACCAGCCCGTGCGGCGCTCGGCGCTCGGCAGGACTGATCCGTCATGAGGTCGCCATGGCGGCCGGATGAGCAGCCCCGCCCGGTGGGACGAGGGTGGTCACGTCAGTGAGCTTGTCCGGATTCCGCTGTGGCGGAGGGGATGAGGGCAGGCCGCGGGCGGCGGGAGCGGCCACGGGTCACCGGGACCCGACCCGCCTGCTCCCGCCGCCCGGATGTCAGGCCTGCTCCGCGGGCTTCTCGGCCTCGGCCTCGGCGGCCGGCGCCTCGGGGGCCTCGGCGGCCGGGGCGTCAGCGGCCGGAGCCTCGACCTGCTCGGCTTCCTTGGGCTGCTCGGCTTCCTTCGCCTTGGCGGCCTCGCCCTCGAGGAGGTCGCGCTCCCACTCCGGCAGCGGCTCGGCGGCGGCGGACTTCTCGCCGCCCTTGGCCTCGGCGGCACCGGAACGGGCGATCAGGCCCTCGGCGACGGCGTCGGCGATCACCCGGGTCAGCAGGGTGACGGAGCGGATCGCGTCGTCGTTGCCCGGGATCTTGTAGTCGACCTCGTCCGGGTCGCAGTTGGTGTCGAGGATCGCGACGACCGGGATGTTGAGCTTGCGGGCCTCGCCGACGGCGATGTGCTCCTTCTTGGTGTCTACGATCCAGACGGCGCTGGGCACCTTCTGCATGTCGCGGATACCGCCGAGGGTCTTCTCCAGCTTGGCCTTCTCGCGGGAGAGGACCAGCAGCTCCTTCTTGGTGAGGCCGGAGGCGGCCACGTCCTCGAAGTCGATCTGCTCGAGCTCCTTGAGGCGCTGGAGCCGCTTGTGGACGGTGGAGAAGTTGGTCAGCATGCCGCCGAGCCAGCGCTGGTTCACGAAGGGCATGCCCACGCGGGTGGCCTGCTCGGCGATGGCCTCCTGGGCCTGCTTCTTCGTACCGACGAACATGACGGAGCCGCCGTGCGCGACGGTCTCCTTGACGAACTCGTAGGCGCGGTCGATGTACGACAGCGACTGGAGCAGGTCGATGATGTAGATGCCGTTGCGCTCGGTGAAGATGAAGCGCTTCATCTTCGGGTTCCAACGACGGGTCTGGTGACCGAAGTGGACGCCGCTCTCCAGCAGCTCCCGCATCGTGACGACGGCCATGGCCGTACTCCTTGTGTGCATACTCGGTTGTCGGCGCCACCGGGTCGGCGGCGCCCCTGGCGCCCCTGACGCGTGGCACCCGCGACCGTCACACCTGAGGAGGGGCGGTTCGTCGGGACCGAGTCGGCGGCCACCTCGAAGGGTGGCGGGGCGCGCGAAGTCGACCCGGTGACCCGGGTCGCCACCAGAAGTGTACGGGAACCGCGGGGCGCCGGACGCCACGAGTGCCGGACTGCTCCACGGGGGCCGGGCGGGGTTGTCCACAGGCTCGACCCGGCACTACCGCGAGGGTGGCCAAGCCGTCACCGTGTGTACATGCGCCTCTCTTCTCGCCGGTCCGCGCTCGTCGCCCCCGGCCTCCTCGCCTCCGCTCTCCTCGCGGCGGGCCTCCTCCTCTCGGGCCTCCACGTCCCGGGGTCTGCCGCGCTCGCCGGAGCGGCACGGCAGCAGTCGGAGACGCCGGTGCGGGCATGGCCGTCGCCGTCGGAGGTGGTGTGGCCGCTGCCGGAACCGCTGGTGGTGCGGGGCTTCGATCCTCCGGCGCAGCCGTGGCTGGCGGGGCACCGCGGGGTGGATCTCGCCGGCGCCGTCGGCCTTCCGGTCCGGGCCGTGGCGGCCGGCCGGGTGCGCTTCGCGGGCCCGGTCGCGGGTCGTCCGGTGGTCTCCGTGGAGCTCCCCGGTACGGGGAGGCCGCCGCTGCGCGTGACCTACGAACCGGTGGACGCCGTCGTCACCGCCGGACAGGAGGTGGCCGCCGGGCAGATCCTGGGGACGCTGCGCGCGGGGCCGTCGCACTGCGGCGAGGCGGGCGCCGGGACGCGCCCGTGCCTCCACTGGGGCCTGCGGCGGGGCGAGCACTACCTGAACCCGTTGTGGCTGGTCCGGCCGCACCGGCCGGTGCTGCTGCCGCTGAGCGACTGACTCCCGCCCCGGGGCGTCGGTCGCGCTTCGGCGGGGTCAGGACGCGGGGACCAGGACAGGGGGTCAGGATGCGGGGGTCAGCGCGAGCCCCCGCGCACTCCGTTCAACGCCATGGCGACCGCCGCCTCGGTGATCTCCTCCGGGCTCTCCGCCGCGCCGAGTTCGATCCGGCGGACGGCCGCGTCGACGACGCCCTGGAGCAGCATGGCCGCCATGCGCGGCTGCTCCTGGCCGAGCTCCTCCAGCGCCTCCACGGTCATGGCGATCAGCCCGCCGTGCGCGGCGCGGATCTTCTCCCTGGCACCCTGGTCCAGCTCGCCGGCCGAGATCGCCACCACCGCGCGGTGCCTGCGGTCCCCCACAAGGGCGAGCTGCCGGCGCACATACGCCTCGATCCGCCCCTCAGGTGTGTCGGCCTCCGCCATGGCGGCCTCCACCTCGGCCGCCCAGACGGGGAAGTCCACCGCGCACAGTTCCTCCACCACGGCCGCCCGGGAACGGAAGTACTCGTACACCGAGGAGCGGGCCAGGCCGGTGCGCTCGGCCAGGGCGGGGAAGGTCAGCGCGTCGGTGCCTCCCTCGGACAGCAGGGTCCGGGCCGCGTCGAGGAGAGCGCGGCGCTGCATGGTCCGGTGCTCGGCCACGGAGGCCGCTCGAATCCTGGGCACCCGTCCACCATAGAGAAACGGAGGCGTGGGACGGAAGCCGAGCGCACCCCGGGACTCGCGCGCCGGCCGTTCGCGCGCCGTGCGCCCCCTCCGGTCAGCTGCCCACGTGGGCGAGCTTGGCGCGCAGCTGCAACACGGACTTCGTGTGGATCTGGCTGACCCGGCTCTCCGTGACGCCCAGCACGGCTCCGATCTCCGCGAGCGTCAGACCTTCGTAGTAGTAGAGCGTGACGACGGTCTTCTCACGGTCCGGGAGGGTGTTGACGGCCCGGGCGAGGAGCCGCTTGAGTTCGCGGTCCTCGGCGATCTCCACCGGGTTGTCGGCGGCGGTGTCCTCCAGCGTGTCCATCAGGCTCAGCTGGTCGCCGCCCTCACCGCCCAGTTGCAGCGGCTCCTCCAGCGCGACGACGTTGGCCAGCGACAGCTGGCTGAAGACACCGTGCAGCTCCTCGACGGCGATGCCCAGCTCGGCCGCCACCTCGGTCTCGCTCGGGGTGCGGCGCAGCTCGGCTCCGAGCTTGGCGTACGCGCGCTCCACCTCGCGTGCCTTCTGGCGCACCGAGCGCGGGATCCAATCGAGCGCACGGAGTTCGTCGATCATCGCGCCCCGGATGCGGGAGATCGCGTAGGTCTCGAACTTGATCGAGCGCGTCAGGTCGAACTTCTCGATCGCGTCGATCAGCCCGAGCACGCCGGAGGAGACGAAGTCGGCCTGCTCCACCGTGGGCGGCAGGCCCACGCCGACGCGGCCGGCCACGTACTTCACCAGCGGTGAGTAGTGCAGGATCAGCTGTTCGCGCAGCCGCTCGTCTGCCGTGTCCTTGTACAGCCGCCACAGCTCCTCCACGGAGCTCGGAGCCGGTCGCGCGTCGACGGCCGCCGGAGCGGGGCGCGGGGACGCGGTGGTGTGGTGGGGCATTCGTCACCTGGAACAGTTCTGCCGTGGTCGAGGGGGAGCGGGCACGTCGGCTTCGGGGCGGGCCGGCGCTTCGGGCAGTGGGACCTCGGGACCGCGTGGACGGGGCGGAGGGGAACCTCGCGAGCGTAGCGTGACCGGAAGCTCACACCTGGCTAAGAGCGTTCGATCTGGCATCCGCAGATACGTTCCTTGTGCCGCACCCCGGGGGGAGGCGCCGGTCAGAGGTACGGGCTGGCGGTGCGGCGCGGCCCGCCGATCGGGGTGCATGGCCTCACCCTTTCACTCACCCGCCGCAGTTCAAGGACCGCTCTGTCACCTGATGGAGTGTCAACCGGACGGGTGTCCCAGCTGCCAGTGGCCGCCGCGGCTGAGCACGAAGCCGAGCGAGCACAGTTCGAGCAGTCGCGCCCTGACATCGGGTTCCGGCAGTCCGGCCCGCTCGGACAACTGGCCGGAAGTGACCGCGGCGTGCGCCGGCAGCAGCTCCAGCACCTCCCGGGTCCGCGGATGCAGCAGATCCCGCGGCAACGCCGGGCCCTCCTCCCGGGGTGCGAGATCCCCCATCTCCCCGACGAGTTCGATCACCTCCGCCGCGTCGGTGACCAGTTCGCCCTCCTCTCTCAGCAGCCGGTGGACGCCGCCGGAGAGAGGCGAGGACACCGGCCCGGGCACGCCCATCACGTGGCGGCCGAGAGCCGCCGCCCTGCGGGCGGTCACCAGCGCGCCGCTGCGCAGCTGGGCCTCCACGACCACCGTGCCCCTGGCGAGGGCGGCGATCAGCCGGTTGCGCTGCAGGAAGCGGCTCCGGGTGGGGTGGGCGCCCGGCGGCAGCTCGGCCAGCAGGATCCCCTCCACGGCGACCCGCTCGATCAGCGCCCGGTGCGCCCGCGGGTAGGGCCGGTCGACTCCGCAGGCCAGCACCCCGACGGTCAGCCCGCCGGCGGCGAGCGCGCCTCTGTGGGCGGCGCCGTCCACCCCGTGGGCCGCGCCGGACACCACGCTCCAGCCCCGCTCGGCGAGGCCGCCCGCCAGCCGGGCCGCCGCCCAGGCCCCGTACTCCGTGCAGGCCCGGGCCCCCACGACCGCGACCGAGCGCAGCGCCGCCAGCCGCAGCGAGCACCGCCCCCTGACCCACAGCCCCAGCGGCCGGGCGTGGCCGAGGTCGTCGAGCTGTCCCGGCCACTCGCGGTCCCCCGGGCACAGGAAACGTCCGCCGAGCGCGCCCACCGCGGCCAGGTCCCGCTCGGGCTCGGCCCTCGCCAGGCGGGCGCGCAACCGCTCCCACCGCTCGGCGGGCACGCGGTCGGGAGGGGTGCCGCTGCGGAGCGCCTCTCCCAGCCCGAGCGCCCCGTGCACGTCGACGAGCGCCCCGACCAGTTCGTCTCCCGGCTCCACCGCCGTACTGAGCGCGGCCCGCGCCAGACGTTCGGCGTCCCCGGGCGGCGCGCCGCCCGCCTCCGGCGCGTCACCGGGACCCGGGGCCTGCCCTGACGTCGGCTCCCCGGTGGGGCCGGCGGTCACCGTCGGCTCCCGGCCGGGGCGCCGCGGCTGATGCCCGTGCGCAGCTCCAGCGCGGCCGCCACGTCACGCCGTTCCGGTCGCTCCCGGCCGGCGAGGTCCGCTAGGGTCCAGGCGACCCGCAGCACCCTGTCCAGGCCGCGGGCGGTGAGGAAACCGCGCTCCATGTCGTCCTCCGCGTCCGTGAGCGCGCCGGAGGACAGCGGCCAGCGGGTGCGGAGCTCGTGGCCCGGCACCTCGCTGTTCGTCCGCCACGGTGTCCCGGCCAGTCGGGCGGCCGCGCGCTCCCGCGCGACGGCGACCCTGGCGGCGACGGTCTCGGTGCTCTCCGCCGAGCCGGCGCCGGTGAGCAGCTCGGACCGGGAGACCGGCTCGACGCTCACCCTCAGGTCGACCCGGTCCAGAAGCGGACCGGACAGGCGCGCCCGGTAGCGGCGCACCGACGCGGGCCGGCACTCGCACTCCCCCGCCGTCGTACCGTGCCGGCCGCACGGGCAGGGATTCGCGGCGAGGACGAGGAGCAGCCGGGCGGGCAGCCGCAGCATGCCGTTGGCGCGGGCGACGACCACCTGCCCCGACTCCAGCGGCTGGCGGAGCGCGTCCAGCACCCGGGCGCCGCATTCCGCGGCCTCGTCGAGGAAGAGCACGCCGTGGTGGGCGAGGGAGACCGCGCCCGGCCGGGGCAGGCCGGTGCCGCCGCCGATGAGGGACGCCATGCTGGCGGAGTGGTGCGGCGCGCAGTACGGCGGCCGGGAGACCAGCGGCTGGCCGGGTGGCAGTACCCCCGCGACGGAGTGGACCGCCGTCGCCTCCAGTGACTCCTTGGATGTCAGCGGCGGCAGCAGCCCGGGCAGCCGCTCGGCAAGCATCGTTTTGCCTGCGCCCGGCGGGCCTTTGAGGAACAGGTGGTGCCGACCGGCTGCGGCGACCTCCAGGGCGCGTCTGGCGGCGTGCTGGCCGGCGACCTGCGCCAGGTCGGGCGCGTGGGAGGCGGCGGGGAGCAGCGCCGCGTGGCCGCCGCCGGGGACGGCGAGGCCGGCGAGGGCGAGGTCGGAGGCGCCCTCGGGCGCGGGCGCCGGCTCCTCGTCCGGTGGCGGCTCGTCGCTGAGCAGGGCGATGAGCTGGCGGAGCGTGCGGACGCCGAGCACCGCCACGCCGGGCACCAGCGCCGCCTCGGAGGCTGTCTGCTCGGGTACGACAACCTGGCGGTAGCCGGCGTCGGCGGCGGCGAGCACGGCCGGCAGGACGCCGCGCACCGGCCGCACCCTGCCGTCGAGGCCCAGCTCGCCGACCATCATCAGCTCGGTGAGCTGCCGCGGGTCGACGCGCTCGGCGGCGCCGAGGACGGCACACGCGACGGCGAGGTCGAAGCCCGAGCCGCCCTTGGGCACGGAGGCCGGGCTGAGTCCGACGGTCAGCTTCTTCTGCGGCCACTGGACACCCGAGTTGACCAGCGCCGCCCGTACCCGGTCGCGGCTCTCGCTGAGGGACTTGTCGGGCAGCCCGACCAGGGTGAAGCCGGCGACGCCCGGTTCGAGGTCGGCCTGGACCTCGACCAGCACCCCGTCGACGCCGACAAGCGCGACCGAGCACGTCCTGGCGAAGCCCATCTCAGCCGACCCCCCGGACGTGCTCCACGCGGGGCGCGCCGCGCGGTGGCAGGGTGACGGCCACCACGTCGAGCCGTACGCCGCCGGCCGGCAGGGAGCCGTACCGGTCGATCCAGCGCTCGCTCAGCCAGCGCGCGGCGAGTCGGCGGAGCTGCGCGGTCTTGCGCGGACCCACCGCCGCGAGCGCGGGTTCCGGGCCGCCGGCCCGGCGGGTCTTGACCTCGCAGATCACCAGCGTGTCGGTCTGCCGGGCGACGATGTCCAGCTCGCCCTCGCGGCAGCGCCAGTTGCGCTCCAGGATGGCCATCCCGGCCTGCCGCAGCCGCCGGGCGGCCAGGTCCTCCCCGTAGCGGCAGAGTCCACCTCGTGCGTTCATCGCTTCCACCTCCGGGCCCGAGAGTGGCGCAGGACCCGGAAAGAAGTGGATCTTGAACGGAATCGGTGGATAACTCGCGGGTTGTGGACAACTCGGCCACCCGATCGGGGGAACCGGGCCCCCACCACGCATGGCGGGCGCGTCAGCGGCTATCACTGGAGCAGCGCGGGTGGCAGGCTCCCGGGTCCGGCACGGAGTCAGCCGCGCACAGGGTCAGCCGCTGACGGGGTCAGCCGCTGAAGCCGCTGTCCTCGGGGAGGTTGAGGTCGCTCTTGTTGAGTTCCTCGATGTTCACGTCCTTGAAGGTCAGCACCCTGACCTGCTTGACGAAGCGGGCCGGCCGGTACATGTCCCACACCCAGGCGTCGGCCATGGAGACCTCGAAGAAGACCTCACCCTGGTCGGAGTGCACCTGCATCTCGTAGTCGTTGGTGAGGTAGAAGCGCCGTTCCGTCTCGATCACGTACTTGAACAGCCCGACGACGTCTCGGTACTCCCGGTAGAGCTTCAGCTCCATCTCGGTCTCGTACTTCTCGAGATCCTCGGCGCTCATGGCGTGTTCCCCTTCAGCCGTGCGTGCCCCCATTGTGCGTCAGGGGCCGGTGCGCCGTCCGCCGCGCCGCGCAAACGGTCCGTAGGCGGCTCCACCGAGTATCAGGACGGCGCCCGCGCCGCAGGTCCACAGGACGGCGCTCCAGGGGCCGGGGCGGGAGACGCCGCCGGGCAGCTCGCGGAAGCCGTCGGGCCGGGCCACGGCGCCGGCCCCGGCGAACGGCCACACGGTCGCGTCGACCCGGGCGCGCACGGTGTCCCGGCCGACGGAGCCCTGGTGGGCGTCGTCGAGGTGCTCGCGGGAGTCCAGGGAGCTGTCCCTCTTGTCGCCGAGGAGGAAGAGCCCGTCACGCGGGACGCGGGCGGTGAAGTCGACCGGGGAGGCCGGGCCCCGCCCGGTGACGTACGGCTCGTCGAGCGGGTGCCCGTTGACGCTCAGCCGGCCCTTGTCGTCGCAGCACTCGACCCGGTCGCCGCCGACGCCGACGACCCGCTTGAGCATCGGGAGGTCGCCCCACCCGGGGTCCTCGAAGACGACGACGTCGCCGCGGCGTACGGCTTCGCCGTCGATCCGCTGGGCGAGCACCCGCTCCCCGGCGCCGACGGTCGGCGCCATGGAGTCGGTGGGCACGGTGTACGGCTGGTAGACGTACGCGCCCCAGGCGAAGCCGCCGAGGAAGAGCACACACCCCAGAGCCACCGCCAGTGAGGAGATCGCATGCCCCACCCGCCCGCGTTCGCCCGGCGTCCGTTCCGTCCTCGTGCTCACGTGCGCTCGCTTCCCGGCACCCCCGGCGGCGGGCGCGGCCCGCCGCCGGGGGCGTCCACTCAGTCGGTCGGTCGGGCTTCGCTCAGCAGCCTGCGGCGCCGCCACAGCACGACGGGCAGGGCGCCCAGCACGCCGAGGGCGGCGGGGGCGGCGCCGGCCACCGCGCCGAAGTCCTTGCCGAACGCGTCGGGCACGGGCAGCGTGCCCCAGCGGTTCGGCGGCCAGCCGATGGCGACGGCCCGTCCGACGACGTCGTCCTCGGAGATCGTGCCGCCGCCGGGCAGCTCCTGGTGGTAGCGGGAGTCGAGGCTGTCCTGCCGGTGGTCGCCCATGACCCACAGGCGCCCCTCGGGCACCTCGACGGGCCCGAAGCCGTCACGCTCGCACGGGACGTTGCCGGGGAAGAGGTAGGAGGTCTCGTCCAGCGGCTTGCCGTTGATGGTCACGCTGGCGCCGGGCTTGCACTCGATCGTGTCCCCGCCGACCGCGATGACCCGCTTGATCAGGTCCTGCTCGTTGGCGGAGGGCATCAGGCCGATGAAGCTGAGCCCCTTCTGGAGGAAGTTCTCCTGGACGTGGGGGTTGTCGAGCCAGCCGCCCGGGTCGTTGAAGACGATCACCTCGCCCCGGTCCGGGGTGGAGCCGAACCACGGCGTCAGCTTGTCGACCAGGACGCGGTCGCCCTTCTGGAGGGTGTTCTGCATCGAGTTCGACGGAATCGAGAAGGCCTGGAGGAGGAAGGTCTTGATCACCAACGCCAGCACCAGCGCGATGCCGATCAGCAGCGGCAGCTCCTTCCAGAACGACCGCGGCTTCCTGGCCTTGGAGCGGCGTCCGCCGCTGCCGCCGGCGGCGGGCTCGTCAGCCGTAGCCCCTTGCCGGTCGTCGGCGCCTGCCGGTTGCTCGCGGTGTCGGTCGCCCGACCGTTCCTCGGGACCGTCCTCGCCCGAACCGGACCGTGCGCCGACCGCCAAGTCCCCCACATCCACTCCTCACACTGCGCTGCCGCCTGGCCGACAATCGGCGCAGGCCCACCACTCCCATAACGAGCGGGAGTTCCGCAGGGCTCGGGAGAGGTACCAGGAGATTGTCCCTCACGCCGGGGTCGGAACGCTCCAGGCCGGGCTCGGCGTCGGCAGCGGCGCCCCGGGGAGCGCGGCGGTCGGGCACGGACGCGTACGTACCGGGCTCCTCCAGACGCCGCCAGTGAGAGTACGGCCAGGCGATCACCACGGCCTTGCCGACGACAAGGTCCTCCGAGACGGTCCCCTGCCCCGGTTCGTCGAGGTGGAAACGGGAGTCCGCCGAGTTCTCCCGGTGGTCGCCCAGCACGAAGATCCGCCCCTGGGGGACCTCGACGTCGAAGGGCAGCTTGGAGGGCTGGTTGCCCGGGTGCAGGTAGGGCTCGTCCAGCGGCACGTCGTTGACGGTGATGCGGCCCTGCTCGTCGCAGCAGCGGACGGTGTCGCCGCCGACGGCGACGACCCGCTTGATCAGGTCCTGCTCGTCGTCGGAGGGCAGCAGACCGATGAAGGTCAGCAGCTGCTTGCCCTGCTTGATCACCGGCAGGTCGTCCCCCGTGGGCAGCTGCTCGCCCTCCAGCCAGCCCCCGGGGTCCTTGAAGACCACGACGTCGCCGCGCTGCGGGCGGGCGCCGAACCAGGGGGAGAGCTTGTCGACGAGCACCCGGTCGTCGATCTTGATCGTCTGCTCCATCGACCCGGAGGGGATGACAAACGCCTGTACCAGGAACGTCTTGAGGACCAGGGCGATCAGCAGCGCCACTCCGATGAGCAGCGGGATCTCCTTGGTGGCGGAGAGCCTGCGGCGGCGCCGTATGCGCTTGGCGGCGCGCCGCCGGTCCGCGCGGCCCTCGCCCGGCCCGCGCAGCGTGCCGCCGGGAGGCCCCTCGGGGGCGGGGACGGACGCGTCACGGCGGGACGCCCTGGGCTTGCCCCGCCTACCCATGCGGGCCCTCCAGACCGCCGGCGCGCCCCGGCGGCCACAGGACGGTCTCCACCCGCCCGATGACCCGCTCCACCGGCACGGTGCCGCCGCCGGGGTGGCCGAGGAAGTGCCGGGAGTCCTCGGAGCCGTCGCGGTGGTCTCCCATGACCCACAGCCGCCCCGGCCGCACGACCACGTCGAAGGGGACGGAGGAGGCTCTGCCGGGGGCTCCGGACGGCCCGGGCCGCAGATACGGCTCCTCGATCGGCTGACCGTTCACCTCGATCCTCCCCCGTGCGTCGCAGCACCTGACCCGGTCGCCGCCGGTCCCGACGACACGTTTGACGTAGTCACTACCCGCCGGTGGCACGAGTCCAACGGAGGCACCCGCCGAACGCAGTAGTCGCGGCAGCGGGTCACTCTCCCGGCCGGTCGCGCCGAAGGTGTCACCGCCGTCGAAGACGACAACGTCCCCGCGTGCGGGATCGTTGCCGAAACGGTAGGCCAGTTTGTTCACCAGGAGGCGGTCGCCCGGCCTGAGGGTGTTCTCCATCGAACCGGTGGGGACCGCGTAGGGCTGGGCCACGAGGCCGCTGAAGGTCGCGTACGCCAGGAGGAGCAACGCGGCGAGGACGCCCGTACGCACGAAGCGCGACCGCGGGTCCCGCCCCCTGTCGGGGGCCGGGTCGCGGTCGCGCTCCGGAAGCCGTGGCTGGTCGTTCTCCATCGAACACAGAGCCTAACCGGCTCGTGCACGGGTCCGACCGACCTGACCGGGTGAGCGGGTCCACCCGCTCACCCGTGCGGGGCTCACCTCTCGCGCTTCTCCTTGATCTTCGCGGCCTTGCCGCGCAGCTCGCGCAGGTAGTACAGCTTGGCGCGGCGGACGTCGCCACGGGTCACCAGCTCGATCTTCTCCACCACCGGGGTGTGGACCGGGAAGGTGCGCTCGACGCCGACGCCGAAGCTGACCTTGCGGACGGTGAAGGTCTCGCGGACGCCCGAGCCCTGGCGGCGGATGACAACGCCCTTGAACTGCTGGACACGGGAGCGGTTGCCCTCGATGACGCGGACGTGGACGTTGACGGTGTCACCCGGGCGGAAGGCCGGGATGTCGTCGCGGAGCGACGCGACGTCGACGATGTCGAGAACGTGGGACATGCTCGTCTGCTTTCCTCGCCGATGCCACAGGTCATCGACGGAAGTGTCTGGGATGGTGATCGTGGTAGCCCCGGCCTCGGCGGGCGTCGGTCCCCCTGTGGCAGGGTCGCGCGCCGGGCGTGGAGCAGCGGCTCATTCTTCCACGGTCTCCCCCGGTGGCCCAAATCGGCCGTCCGGGCCCTGGTGCCAGCCGAGCGCCGCGAGCATGGCCCGGTCGTGCTTGTCCAGCGTCTCGGGGTCGCAGGAGCGCAGCAGGTCGGGTCGGTTGGCGGCGGTCCGGGTGAGGGCCTGGTCGCGGCGCCAGCGCTCGACGCGGCCGTGGTGCCCGCTGAGCAGCACGTCGGGGACGTCCCGTCCGCGCCACAGCGGGGGCTTGGTGTAGACGGGGCCCTCCAGCAGGTTGGCCATGGCACCGTCGGCGAAGGAGTCGTCGCGGTGCGACTCGGCGTTGCCGAGCACGCCGGGCAGCAGCCGGGCGACGGCCTCGACCATCACCAGTACCGGTGCCTCGCCCCCGGCGAGCACGTAGTCGCCGATGGACACCTCCCGCACCTCGTACCGCTCGGCGTACTCCTCGACGACCCGCCGGTCGATACCCTCGTAGCGGGCGGGGGTGAAGACCAGCCAGGGCCGGGTGGACAGTTCCTCGGCCAGTCGCTGGGTGAACGGCCGTCCCGACGGGGTGGGCACGACGATGACGGGCTTGTCCTCGCCCGAGGCGGCGATCTCGTCCAGCGCCTCGCCCCACGGCTCGGGCTTCATCACCATGCCGGGCCCGCCGCCGTACGGCGTGTCGTCGACGGTGTGGTGCCGGTCGTGGGTCCAGTTCCGCAGGTCGTGCAGGCGGACGTCGAGCAGTCCGCGGGCCCTGGCCTTGCCGACGAGGGAGACGTTCAGCGGCTCCAGGTACTCGGGGAAGATGGTGACGACGTCGATCCTCACCGCGCCTCGCTCTCGTCGAGCAGGCCGGGCGGGGGCGAGATGACGGCCTTCTGCTCCTCGAGGTCGATCTCCGGGACGATCTCCTCGACGAACGGCACCAGGACCTCGCCGCCGTCCGCACGGCGCACCACCAGGAGGTCCTGGGCGGGCAGGTGGGCGATCTCCTCGATCCGTCCGACGTGGACGCCCTCGGTGGTGACGACGTCGAGGTCGACGAGCTGGTGGTCGTAGTACTCGTCCGGGTCGTCGGGGACCTCGTCCGGGTCGATCTCGGCGATGAGCAGGGTGTTGCGCAGCGCCTCGGCGGCGCCGCGGTCGCCGACCCCGGCGAAGCGCAGCAGCAGCCGGCCGCTGTGCACGCGCCCGGTCTCGATCCGCAGCGGTCCCCGTTCGGCGGGGTCGGTGGCGAGGACGGCGCCGGGCGCGAGCCGCAGTTCCGGCTCGTCCGTCCGGACCTCCACCGTGACCTCGCCCCTGATGCCGTGAGCGCGACCGATGCGCGCGACTACGAGCTGCACTTCCCTTGGGTTCCTTGTCAGCGTGGTCGGCCTTGGCGGCCGGTCGGTCGGCCTTCGCGGCCGGGTTCGGGCGGCAACGCCGGCACGGGCCGGGGAAGCCGGACCCTTGGGTCGGCCTCCCCGGCCCGTGCCGGTGGTGCTGTGTTCTCCGCGTGTCCGTGCGTGCCGCGTGTTCGCGGGGTCCGCTACCGCGCGGAGCGGCGTCGGCGCGTCAGCGGATGTCGTCCACGTCGACGAGGTCGACGCGGACTCCACGGCCACCGAGCGCTCCCACGACGGTCCGCAGGGACCGGGCGGTGCGCCCGCTGCGGCCGATGACCTTGCCGAGGTCGTCGGGGTGGACCCGGACCTCCAGCACCCGGCCGCGGCGCAGGTTGCGTGACTCGACCTGCACCTCGTCGGGATGATCGACGATGCCCTTCACCAGATGCTCAAGGGCCTCCTCGAGCATGCTCAGGCCTCGGTCGACTCAGCCGAGTTGTCCTCGGCGTCGGCGGCCTTGTCGGCCTTCTTGGCCTTGGGGGTGATGGCCTCACCCTTGGGCTCGTCGCCCGCGGCCTTGGTGGCGGCCTCGAACAGACCCTTGTGGTCGGCCTTCGGCTCGGCGACCTTCATCGGCTCCGGAGCCGGCAGGCCCTTGAACTTCTGCCAGTCGCCGGTGACCTTGAGGATGGCCAGGACGGGCTCGGTCGGCTGCGCGCCGACACCCAGCCAGTACTGCGCGCGCTCCGAGTCGACCTCGATGCGCGAGGGGTTCTGCACCGGGTGGTACAGGCCGATCTCCTCGATGGCCCGGCCGTCACGGCGGGTACGGGAGTCGGCGACGACGATGCGGTAGTGAGGCGAACGGATCTTGCCCAGACGCTTCAGCTTGATCTTGACTGCCACGGGTGTGGTGTCTCCTGGTCTTGACGTGGTTGGGCACCGGAATGCCACGTGGGGTTGTGGTACCCGAGTGCCCGATGGACGCGTCAGCCGGAGGAGAGAGGGGTCCTGGACGGCTGTCGAGTACAGCCGCCCATTGTGCCATACGGGCGGCCTTCGACCTGAACCGGACCTGAACCGGACCGGAACCGGGGCGGAACCGGGCAGGCGGCCCGCCCCCCCAGCGGCCTCAGCGCACGGCCGGTCTCACCCGACCCCGACGGCCTCCCGCTCGGGGATGCGGAACTGCTTGCCGCAGGCGCCGCACATGATCGGCGCCTGGGCGAGCACCGACGGCACGACGCGGACGTTGCGCCCGCAGTCGCAGACGGCCTTCACCCGCACGCCGCCGCCGGACGAGCCGTGCCTGGCGGCCGGGCCGCGGAAGCTGCGGGAGCTGTCCCCGCGGGTGGCCACGGTGTGGGCGCGCAGCGCGCGCCGCAGCCGCTCGGCCGTCGCCCGGTAGCGCTTGCGGCACTCGGGCGTCATCGCGACGAGCGAGAACCCGCTGCTGGGATGCGGTTCGGAGGTGTGCTGGAGGCCGAGTTCCTCGGCGACCGCGAGGAAGCGGCGGTTGTGGTAGCGGCCCGCTCTTGAGGTGTCCCGGATGCCGCGGGCGGCGGCGATGCCGTGGACTGCCTCGTGCAGCAGTCTTTCGAAGGAGAGCTCGGCGCCGCAGGCGGACGACGACTCCCCGATGAGTGATTCGGGCGCGGCCAGGTCGGGCAGCTCGGGGTGGTGGCGCTGGATGTCGCTCCACGCGGCTGCGAGTTCGGCGGCCAGGACTGGTGGTGTCGTGCTCACGTCGTGAACAACGAGCGTGCCCCCGCCGGTGTTCCGATTACCGGGCATCCCAAATATTTTGCCCGTACCAGTCGGTTCGGCGTGATGGACCCGTACGAGGGCGCGTGCGCCGAACCGGGGAGAGTCGCACATCTGCCCACATCACACGGTGTGGTCCGGGATCAGTAGGCGCGGGCGACCACGGCAGGGCCGGCCGGCTTGTCGTCGGAGGCGGGCACGGAGCCGTCCTCGGCGCGCGCCGCGTGGTCGCGGGCGTCCTCGTAGGGGGCGTGAGCCGTGCGGCCCTCCTGCCAGGGGAACTCACTCGTTCGGAGGAAGACGCGGGGCCTCGTCTCCCGGCGCACGACGTTCGCCCACTGGTTGACGGGAAGCGGCAGGTCCCGGTGGCTCCGCACCCACGTGGCGACGTACTCGTCGACGATTCGCCGGCGCCGTCCTGGTACGGGCGGGGGAAGTACTCCGCCTGCGGGGTGAGCACCGATGCCTGGGCCATGGCAAGGCATCGTAGGGCCGTCCGACGGCGGAGCGTGAACCGGGGGCTACCGTACGAAGCGCGGCCCACCTCCCGGAAAACGTCCGCGAAATGCCGGCGGGATGAGGGACACACGGGTCGCGCCCACTGGACGCGGAGCGGATTCGGCATTTTCCTGTCTTCAGGAGGCGTGCCCCCGCGGGCGCGACCACCGCGCACACCGGGGGACTGAGCCGTCCCAGGACGGCCCGCACACCGACGGCCTTCACACCGACGGCCCGAACATCGGCTTTGACGGCGGAGTCTGCGACGGACCCATCGGCGACAGGGGCGCACACATGACAACAACGCTCGCCCATCAGCAGCTGCTCAGGACCGCGAGGGACTGGGCGGAGATCCAGGAACGCATGCTCGTACCGCTGTACGAGACGGTGTACGAGCGGTTGGGCGTAGGGAAGGACACCCGGCTGCTGGGCCTGGGCTGCGGCTCGGGACTGGCCCTGCTGCTGGCCGCGGCGCGCGGCGCCCGGGTCGTCGGGGTCGACACGGACGAGGCGCGGCTGGCGCAGGCCCGGATGAGGCTGGCGCCCGAACCGCAGTGGGGCGCGAAGTCCTGGTCGGTGCAACTGCTGCCGGGAGGCCCGCAGGAGCTGCCCACGGGCCGTGCGTACACGCTGGTGACGGCGTTCGACGGGGTCGCGGACCCGGTCACGCTGGCGGCGGCGGCCGAGCGCAGCGAGGTGGGCGCCCAGGTGGTGCTCGCCGGCTGGGGCGCGGCCGAGCGGTGCGCCGCGTCGGCGGCCCTGCGGGTCGCGCAGCGGCCGACGGCGCGGCCGGACGGGTGCGGCTGGCGTCCTGGTGGCCGGGCGCAGCTGGAGGAGCTTGCGCGGCGGGCCGGTCTGGAGCCGGTGGACGCCGGCGAGGTGGACTGCCCGTTCGGCTACCCGGACGTGGAGAGCGCGGTGCGCGGACTGCTGTCGACGGGCTTCTACGGCGCGGCCCTGCAGAGCACCGACGAGCAGCAGCTGGCCAAGGAGCTGGTGGAGACCCTGCACGCGTACACCCGCCCCGACGGCACGGTGTGGCTGCCGAACCTCTTCCACTACGTGGTCGCGCGGGTGCGCCCGGCGCACTGACCCGCGCGGGCGGGCCGCCGCACGCGACACGGGCCCGGGTCGGCGCCGTCAGGAGACCGACCGCGGGCCCCGCACGTCGCTCCTCGCGCGGCCCGGCCTTCGCACCGCGGGCGGGAGCCCGCTGCTCCTACTTCGGGGGGAGCATGTCCTTGAACTCCTTGGGGAGTTCAAAGGACTCGTCGGCCTCCCCCGCGCCCGGCAGGCCGAAGGCGCCGCCGCCGGCCGCCCGGCGCTCGGCCGCCGCCTGCTCCTCCTCGCGCCGCTTCATCGGGTTGCCCGAGCGGCGCTTGCCCTTGGCCTTCTTCTGCGGCTTGCCCTTCTTCTTCCCGCCACCCATGCCGGGCATCCCGGGCATGCCCGGCATTCCGGGGATGCCGCCGCCCTGGGCCATCCGGGACATCATCTTGCGGGCCTCGAAGAAGCGCTCGACGAGGTTCTTCACCGCGCTGACGTCCACGCCGGAACCGCGGGCCACACGGGCGCGCCGGGAGCCGTTGATGATCGTCGGGTCGTGTCGCTCGGCCGGCGTCATCGACTTGATGATGGCGGCGGTGCGGTCGACGTCGCGCTCGTCGAGGTTGTTGATCTGGTCCTTCATCTGGCCCATGCCCGGCATCATGCCGAGCAGCTTGGAGAGCGAGCCCATCTTGCGGACCTGCTCCATCTGCGCCAGGAAGTCGTCGAGCGTGAACTCCTTGGGGCCCTTGGCCAGCTTGGCGGCCATCTTCTCGGCCTCTTGCTGGCTGAACGTCTGCTCGGCCTTCTCGATGAGGCTGAGGACGTCGCCCATGCCGAGGATGCGCGAGGCCATCCGGTCGGGGTGGAAGGCGTCGAAGTCGTCCAGCTTCTCGCCGTTGGAGGCGAACATGATCTGGCGACCGGTGATGTGGGCGATGGAGAGCGCCGCGCCGCCACGGGCGTCGCCGTCGAGCTTGGAGAGCACCACGCCGTCGAAGCCGACGCCGTCGCGGAACGCCTCGGCGGTGTTGACGGCGTCCTGGCCGATCATGGCGTCGACGACAAAGAGGATCTCGTCGGGGCTGACCGCGTCCCGGATGTCGGCGGCCTGCCGCATCATCTCCTCGTCGATGCCGAGGCGGCCGGCGGTGTCGACGACAACAACGTCGTACTGCTTGGACCGGGCGTACTCGACGGAGTCCTCGGCGACCCGGACCGGGTCGCCGACGCCGTTGCCGGGCTCCGGCGCGTAGACGCCGACGCCGGCCCGCTCGGCGACCACGGAGAGCTGGTTGACGGCGTTGGGGCGCTGGAGGTCGCAGGCGACGAGCAGCGGCGAGTGGCCCTTGCTCTTCAGCCACTGGCCGAGCTTGCCGGCGAGGGTCGTCTTACCGGCGCCCTGGAGACCGGCCAGCATGATCACCGTCGGCGGGCGCTTGGCGAAGCGCAGCTGGCGGGTCTCGCCGCCGAGGATGCCGACCAGCTCCTCGTTGACGATCTTGATGACCTGCTGGGCGGGGTTCAGCGCCTTGGAGACCTCGGCGCCGGCGGCACGCTCCTTCACCTGCTTGATGAAGGACCGCACGACCGGGAGCGCGACATCGGCCTCGAGCAGCGCGATGCGGATCTCGCGCGCCGTGGCGTCGATGTCCGCCTCGCTCAGGCGGCCCTTGCCCCTGAGGTTCTTGAACGTCGCTGCCAGGCGATCGGAGAGTGTGTCGAACACGGCGGTCGCGGATCCTTAAGCTTGTCGGTCATTCGGCGTGACCCCCAAGGGTATCCGCCCGCCGCCGGTACGGTCAGCCCACGGTCCTCCCGCCCGGCGCGCGAGCCCGGCGCACGGCCCCGGCGCGGGCGCGGCGCGGGCGCGGCGCGGGTGGCGGCGCGCCGGCAGGGGCCTCACGGCGCGAGGGCGCGTTCGAGGGTCCGGGCCAGGTGTTCGGCCTCCGCCGGGTCGAGTGGTTCGCCCTTCGCGTCGGTGACGTAGAACGCGTCCACGGCGTTGGCGCCGAGCGTGCTGATGTGCGCGCTGCGCACGACCGCGCCGGCCTCCTCCAGCCCCCGTCCGATGCGGTGCAGCAGCCCGGAGGCGTCCTGGGCGCGCACCTCGATGACGGTGGCCGTCCGGGACGAGCCCGGGGCGACGCTGACGGCCGGCGGGGGCGCGGCCAGGCCGCGCCGCCGTCCCCGGTAGGCCTTCTCCCGTTCGGCGAGCCGGGCGGGTATGTCCAGGGTGCCCTCCAGGGCCCGCACCAGGTCGACGCGCAGCCGGTCGGCCTGCGGCAGCGAGCCGTACTCGGCGGCCACCCGCCAGCTCAGCACGGTCACCGGTCCGCCGCCGACCGGGTCGAGGGTGCGTACCTCCGCCGACCGCACGGTCAGCCGGTGCAGTGCCAGCACACCGGCGGCCGCCGACAGAGCGCCGGGCCGCTCCGGGAGCGCGACCAGCAGTTCCACCCCGATCGACGTGATGTCCTCGGCCGGCTCGTCGGGCGTCCGGGGGCCCTCCTCCCGGGTGTGCAGGGTGAGGACGGGGCCGCCCGTCCGGTGGGCCTCCACGGCCAGTCGCTCGCTCTCGGCCGTGGGCGCCCGCTCGACGGTCGCCGCCGGCGCCGGCCCGCCGGCCAGCACCGCCGCCACCCGCCGCACGAGGTCCGCCACCAGCGAGCCGCGCCACGCCGACCAGGCGCCGGGGCCGGTGGCGAGCGCGTCGGCCTCCGTCAGCGCGTGCAGCAGTTCGAGCGTGCCGGCGTCGCCGACGGCCTCGGCGACGCCGGCGACGGTGGCCGGGTCGTCCAGGTCGCGCCGCGTCGCGGTGTCGACCAGCAGCAGGTGATGGCGCACCAGCGCGCCCATGACGTCGACGTCGGGCGGGGGAAAGCCCATCCGCGCGGCCATGTCCCGGGCGATGGTCTCCCCCACCACCGAGTGGTCGCCCGGCCACCCCTTCCCGATGTCGTGCAGCAGCGCGCCGACGAGCAGCAGGTCGGGGCGGTGCACGCGGCGGGTGAGGGCGGACGCCCGGACGGCGGTCTCCACCAGGTGGCGGTCGACGGTCCAGCGGTGCACGGCGTTGCGCTGCGGACGGCAGCGCACCCGCTCCCAGTCCGGGAGCAGCACCGTGACCAGGCCCTCGGCCTCCAGGGCCTCCCACACCGGCACCGTGGCCGCGCCGGCGCCGAGCAGCGTGACGAACTCCTCGCGGGCCTCGGCGGGCCACGGCGTCGGCAGGCCCGGGGAGACGGCGGCCAGGCGTCGTGCGGTGGTGAGGGCGAGCGGCAGACCGGACTGCGCGGCCGCGGCGGCGGCCCGCAGCACCAGCGTGGCGTCCCGTTCGGGCCGGGCGCCGAGGGCGAGCACCGCCTCCCCCTCCTGCTCGACGACGCCGTCGGCGAGCGGGGTGCGCTGGGGGCCGGTGGGGCGGCGTGCGCCGCCGAGCAGCTGGCGCAGTCGGGGGGCGGCGCGGCGCGCGCGCAGCACCCGGCCGACCTCGCGCCAGGTGACGTCGCTGGCGTAGGAGATCGTCCGGGCCGCCTCGTTCACCTGCCGCAGCAGGGCGTCGGCGTCGAGCAGGCCGAGGGCGGCGGCGACCTGGTCCTGGTCGTGGAGGGAGAGGCGGTCGGTGGCCCGCCCGGTGGTCAGCTGCAGCGCGTCGCGGGTGTCGAGCAGCCTGGCCCTGGCGTGTTCCAGCCCCTCGCGCGGCGCGTCGGCCAGCCAGGAGGCGGCGACCGCACGCAGCGCGGTGGCGTCCCGCAGTCCGCCGCGGGCCTCCTTGAGGTCGCCTTCGAGCAGGTACTGGAGTTCGCCGTGCCGGCGGGCCCGTTCCCGGCACATCTCCTCCAGCTCCGGCAGCCGGGTGGCGGCCTGGCCGCGCCACTGGCCGAAGAGTTCGGTGCGCAGCCGGGCGGTGAGGCCGGCGTCACCGGCGACGTGCCGGGCGTCCAGCAGCCCGAGCTGCACCTTCAGGTCCTCGGCGGCGGTGCGCCTGGCCTCCTCCGGGGTGCGTACCGAGTGGTCGAGCGACAGGCCCTGGTCCCACACCGGGTACCAGAGCCGGTCCGCCAGCGCGGCCAGTTCGTCGC
Source organism: Streptomyces durbertensis (assembly GCF_014156695.1). Taxonomy (GTDB): domain Bacteria; phylum Actinomycetota; class Actinomycetes; order Streptomycetales; family Streptomycetaceae; genus Streptomyces; species Streptomyces durbertensis. Next base: position 36,647 of record NZ_WMLF01000004.1, read on the forward strand.
CGGGCAGCCGGCCGTCGTGCAGGAGGAGCAGGTCGAGGTCGCTGCGGGGGGACAGCTCCCGCCGGCCGTAGCCGCCGACGGCGACGAGGGCGACGCCCGGGCGGGGCGGGCCGAGCAGCCCGGCGAGCCAGACGTCGGTGAGGTCGGCGAGTTCCGTGCGGCGCGGGGCTCCCCCGGCGGGGGACCCCAGCAGCCTTACCCGGTCGGCCGCGTAGCCGGGGCG
>NZ_WMLF01000040.1 GCF_014156695.1 Streptomyces durbertensis
TCTCCAGGCCGCGTCGTCCGGCCGAGACGCACACCGTCTCGAACGCCGCCGCCGAGGCGTCGACGACCGTGGGCAGCCGCTTGCGCTGCCCGAGAGGTGAGATGCCGCCGCGCACGTAGCCGGTGGTCCGCTCGGCCGCGGCCGGGTCGGCCATGACGGCCCGCTTGCCGCCGACGGCGGCGGCGAGCGCCTTGAGGTCGAGCGTGCCGGCCACCGGTACGACGGCGACCGTGAGCGCGCCGTCCACCTCGGCCACCAGCGTCTTGAAGACCCGCTCGGGTTCGACGCCCATCAGCTCGGCGGCCTCCTGGCCGTAGGAGGCGGCGGCCGGATCGTGCTCGTAGGAGTGCACGGTGAACTCCGCGCCGGCGCGGGTCAGGGCCACGGTGGCGGGTGTGCCCGTCGAGCCCTGCGCCGCGCGCTGCTTCTTGGTCTTCGCCACGGGGGGAGGCCTCCTCGGCTCAGTTGGGGCAGGTGGGCCGGCGGGTGAGGTCGACGGCCGGCAGCGAGGGGAGCTTGCCGAGGACGGCCGTCTCGCGCCGCAGCAGGCGCAGCTCGTCGGCGAGTCGGGCGGCGGTGTCCGGCCTCTCCAGCAGCGCCTGCTTGGTGACGGTGTCCAGGACGGCCGCCGCCGCCACCAGGTAGGAGACCACCGACGGTTCGTCGGGCAGCTCCTGGCTGCCCGACAGGGTGCGTTCGTGGGCCCCGGCGAGACGTTTCTGGTAGGCGCGGAAGGCGCGCAGCACGCCCTCGGCGAGCGCGCCCGCGCCTTCGCCCTCCTCCTCCGGCAGGTCCTCGGCCTCGGCGACGAGGAACTCGCCGCTCGTGTCGACGGACCGCAGCCGGAAGCGGGCGGTGCCGGTCGCCAGGAGGTCGAAGCCGGAGCCGTCCTCCCGCTCGCGGATGGTGGAGGCGTCGGCGACGCAGCCGACCGGGTAGAACGACGCGAGCGGGTCGCCGCCGAAGCCCTGCGCGGGGCCGGCCGGGGGCGTCGCCTCGCCGGGCAGGCCGACGGCGGTGGGCGCCACCTCGTGGCCGTCCCGGATGGCGACCACGCCGAACAGGCGGGGCTCGTCCTCGGGGATCTCCAGCAGCGACCGCGTGAGCGCCCGGTAGCGCGGCTCGAACACGTTGAGCGGCATCACGAGACCGGGGAACAGCACGGTGTTCAGCGGGAACAGCGGGAGGCGCGTCGTGGTCACAAACGGTCAGCCTATCGGCCGCGGGCCCGCCCGGGCAGCGCCCCCGGCGCGCCGGGCGCGGGACGGGCGCCCGCGGGGTCCCTCCCACGCCGGGCGCGCGGTCACTGGCGGCGCAGGAGCCGGGTGGCGCCGGCGGCGACCGTGGTGGCCAGCACCCAGCCGGCCAGCACCAGCCCGGTGGCCATCCACTGGTGGAAGCCCTCCGGGCGCCAGGCGGTGTCGTGCCCGAGGTCGATCAGCGGCAGCAGCAGGTCCAGCGCGTACACGCCGGCGTCCCAGTGCGGGCTCTCCTCGTCGTTGCGCGGCTCGGGCGCGTTGCTGCGGAAGAACAGCGCGCCGGACGCCCACAGCAGCAGCATCCACAGCAGCGCCCGGACGGGCTGGTAGCCGTAGGCGACGGTCCAGTCCTGGAGGTAGCCCCACAGCTTCCCGGCGAGCGGAAGCGTCTCGCGGCGGCGGCGCTGCTTGGCGAGCAGAACCGTTCGTGCCTCGTTGTCCTCGCCGCCGTTGCGCAGCACGGTCGCCAGCTGCTCGTACGGTTCCGCCGAGTACTCGGGGGTGGCGGTGGCCACCCAGCGCAGCCGCTCCGCCAGCGGGAACGAGCCGATCGGGATGAGGTGTTCGTAGCTGAAACCGGCCATCCACAGGCCCTCGTGCCGCGGCCAGCTGTCGGCGCGGTCCACCAGGTTGCCGACGGTCGCGCCGGCCAGCACGACGCGCCCCTCGGTCACCCGCTCCGGCGTGAAGCACAGCTCGGGTGTCTGGACGCGGCGCAGCGACAGCTCCTGCCCGCGTTCCAGTTCCAGCCGCGCGCCCTCCAGCACCAGCGAGTCCCCGAACCGGCCGTCGTCGAGCTTCATCCCGCCGTCGCACAGGAACGGCTGGACCGGCGGCCCCGACGGGTCCGGTGACGGATGGGGCCGGAGCTGCGGGCGGGCGCCGTCCCGGCCGGTGAGCGGGTAGCGGGTGCCGGTGGGCGGAGTGCTGCTCAGCAGGTGCCGGGCGCCGGCGTTGCCGAACGACGCGAAGTGCGCGAACCGCGCCACCTCCAGCTGCGGGGCGTGCAGCGCGTACGGGCCGCGGCGGTTGCGCAGCTCGCTGCCGTACATGAACAGCGAGCCGCCGATCCGCGCGCCGCGCAGCGACACCTCGCCGCCCGCCAGCAGCAGGCTCGCCTGGAGGTCCTGGCCGACGGTCATGCCGTCGGCGGCGATCGCCCGCCCGCGCCGCCCGCCGCCCACGGTGACCTCGTTGAGCATCAGGTCGGTGCCGATCACCGCGTCGGTCAGCCGGATGCCGCCGGGGATCGAGCAGCGCGGCAGGTGCAGGTCGCCGTCGGTGGTGAGCCGGGCGGCCTCCAGGCGCGGCAGTCGGCAGCCCAGCAGCCGGCCGGTGGAGAGCCGGCACTCGGACAGCAGCACCTCCTCGTCGAAGCGGCAGTGCCGCAGCTCGAAGTAGGGCTGGACCGTCCCGCCGGAGAGGTCGAGCCGGCCGGTGATCAGCGCGCCCGACAGGTGCAGCGCCGCCACCCGGCCGAGCAGCGGCGGCGGGCCGTGCAGCAGCAGCGTGGAGATGACCCGGGCCCGTACCGTGCGGCGCGGGCCCCAGACCCGGTCGCCGCCGGGGTCGTCCTCGGCCAGGTCACCGGTGCGCAGGTCGTGCCTGGTGCCGTTCCTGAACGCCTGCCACAGTCCCCATTCGGCGGTGGTCAACCGCAGACCGGCAGGCGGGTCGCCGTCCTCGAGCGGCTCGCTCACGTCTCGCCCCCACTCCACACTCCCGTGCTCCCCCGCGTACACGCGCGTCCCACTGAGTGACCTGATCAACACTATCGGTCAGGGGTGCCGGTCCGACACCCGTATCACGCACTGATACGGCGCACGTACCCGCGCGTGACGTCTGAGACACTGGGTGACGTGCTGCGAGCAATCACCCTGGACCGAATCGACCTGCGTGGGACCGACACCAGCGGCGGCATCGACCGCGACCTGCTGCCCCGCGCCGAACTCGACGTGGAAGCCGCCCTGGAGAAGGTGCGGCCGATCTGCGAGGACGTCCACCATCGCGGCACGGCGGCGCTCCTGGACTACGCGAGACGCTTCGACGGCGTGGAGCTGGAGCGCGTCCGGGTCCCGGTCGAGGCGCTGAAGAAGGCGCTGGCCGAGCTGGCGCCGGACGTCCGGGCGGCGCTGGAGGAGTCCATCCGCCGCGCCCGCATCGTCCACCGCGAGCAGCGGCGCACCGACACCACCGTGGCGGTCGTTCCCGGCGGCACGGTCACCGAGCGCTGGGTGCCCGTCGAGCGGGTGGGCCTGTACGTACCCGGAGGCAACGCGGTCTACCCGTCCTCCGTGGTGATGAACGTGGTGCCCGCGCAGGAGGCCGGCGTGGGCTCGCTGGCCGTCACCAGCCCGCCGCAGGCCGCCTTCGGGGGGCTGCCGCACCCGACGATCCTCGCCGCCTGCGCGCTGCTGGACGTCGACGAGGTGTACGCGGCCGGTGGGGCGCAGGCCGTCGCGATGTTCGCCTACGGCACCGACGAGTGCCGCCCGGTCAACCTCGTCACCGGCCCCGGCAACATCTGGGTCGCCGCTGCCAAGCGCCTGCTCAAGGGCCGGATCGGCATCGACGCCGAGGCCGGGCCCACCGAGATCGCCATCCTCGCCGACGACACCGCCGACCCGGCGCACGTCGCCGCCGACCTGATCAGCCAGGCCGAGCACGACGTGCTCGCCGCCGCGGTGCTCGTCACGCCCTCCACCACGCTCGCCGACGCGGTCGACGCCGAGCTGACCCGCCAGGTCGCCGCGACCAAGCACCGGGAGCGCATCACCGAGGCGCTGGCCGGCCGGCAGTCCGGCACGGTCCTCGTCGACGACCTGGAGCAGGGCCTGGCCGTCGTCGACGCGTACGCCGCCGAGCACCTGGAGATCCAGACCGCCGACGCCGCCCGGGTCGCCGCCCGGGTCCGCAACGCGGGCGCGGTTTTTGTCGGCCCCTGGGCGCCGGTCTCGCTCGGGGACTACTGCGCCGGCTCCAACCACGTCCTGCCCACCGGTGGCTGCGCCTGCCACTCCTCGGGCCTGTCGGTGCAGTCCTTCCTGCGCGGCATCCACGTCGTCGACTACTCGCGGGACGCGCTCGCCGACGTCACCCACCACGTGGTCACGCTCGCCGAGGCCGAGGACCTGCCGGCGCACGGCGCCGCCCTCAAGGCCCGCTTCGACGGCGGCCTCCCCGAAACGGCCGACACCGAGAAGGGCGGCCGGCCGTGACCCGCATCGACGACCTGCCCATCCGTGACGAGCTGCGCGGCAAGTCCCCTTACGGCGCGCCGCAGTTGGACGTGCCCGTCCGGCTCAACACCAACGAGAACCCGTACCCGCTGCCCGAGGCGCTGGTCGAGCGGATCGCCGAGCGCGTCGCGCACGCGGCGCGCGGCCTCAACCGCTACCCCGACCGGGACGCCCTCGAACTGCGCACGGCCCTCGCCGAGTACCTGACGCGAAGCACCGGCCACCGCACGGAGACCGCCGGAGTGTGGGCCGCCAACGGCTCCAACGAGATCCTCCAGCAGCTCCTCCAGGCGTTCGGCGGGCCGGGCCGGCTGGCGCTCGGCTTCGAGCCGTCCTACTCGATGCACGCGCTCATCGCCCGGGGCACCGGCACCGACTGGCTCGCCGGCCCGCGCGGCGCGGACTTCACCATCGACGTCGACGCCGCCCGCGCCCTGATCGCCGAGCGCGCGCCCGACGTGGTGTTCGTCTGCTCGCCCAACAACCCGACCGGCACGGCGGTCGCCGCCGAGACCGTCCTCGCGCTGCACGACGCCGCGCAGCAGGCCGCCCTCGACCGGGGGCGCCGCGGCGCGCTGGTGGTGATCGACGAGGCGTACGGCGAGTTCAGCCACCGGCCCTCGCTGCTGCCGCTGATCGAGGGCCGGCCGAACCTGGTGCTGTCCCGGACGATGTCCAAGGCGTTCGGCGCCGCCGGGCTGCGGCTGGGCTACCTGGCCGCCGACCCGGCCGTCGTGGACGCCGTGCAGCTCGTCCGGCTGCCCTACCACCTGTCGTCGGTCACCCAGGCCACCGCGCTCGCCGCGCTGGAGCACACCGACACCCTGCTCGGCTACGTCGAGCAGCTGAAGTCCGAACGGGACCGGATCGTCGCCGAGCTGCGCGCGATCGGCTGCGAGGTCACCGACTCGGACGCCAACTTCGTCCAGTTCGGCCGCTTCGACCCCGAGGCGCCCGACAGCACCCTGCCGCTGACCGCGCACGCCGTCTGGCAGGCACTGCTGGAGCACGGGGTACTCGTCCGGGACAACGGCGTGCCCGGCCGGCTGCGGGTCACCGCGGGAACACCGGCGGAGAACGACGCGTTTCTCGACGCGGTACGAGCAGTAATGAAGGAGAACGAGCGATGACCCGCGTAGGCCGGGTGGAACGCACCACCAAGGAAACCTCCGTCGTCGTCGAGATCAACCTCGACGGCACCGGCAAAGTCGACGTGGCCACCGGAGTCGGCTTCTTCGACCACATGCTCGACCAGCTCGGTCGGCACGGTCTGTTCGACCTGACCGCCAAGACCGACGGCGACCTGCACATCGACAGCCACCACACCATCGAGGACACCTCCCTCGCGCTCGGCGCGGCCTTCCGGCAGGCCCTCGGCGACAAGCGCGGCATCGTGCGCTTCGCCAACGCCTCCGTGCCGCTGGACGAGTCGCTGGCGCAGGTCACGGTGGACCTCTCGGGCCGCCCGTACCTGGTGCACAGCGAGCCGGAGAACATGGCCCCGATGATCGGGCCCGACTACGACACCACGATGACCCGGCACATCCTGGAGTCCTTCGTGGCCCAGGCGCAGATCGCCCTGCACGTGCACGTGCCCTACGGGCGCAACGCGCACCACATCGTGGAGTGCCAGTTCAAGGCGCTCGCCCGCGCCCTGCGCTACGCGAGCGAGATCGACCCGAGGCAGACGGGCATCCCGTCCACCAAGGGCGCTCTGTGAACACGGTCTCCACACTGCTGATCTTTGTCGGTCTGTTCCTGCTGGGCGGGGTCATCTCCTTCTGGAAGCAGGGCATGCCCAAGGGCGTGATCGTGCTGCTGGGCATCTGCTCCGCCATGGCGCTGACCGCCGGCATCCTCCGACTCGAGTGAGGGCGAAGCCACACCGATGAGCCCCAAGAGCTCCAAGAGCACAGCCAAGAAGGTCGTCGTCTTCGACTACGGCTTCGGCAACGTACGTTCCGCCGAGCGGGCGCTGGCCCGGGTCGGCGCCGACGTGGAGATCACCGGCGACTACGACCGGGCGATGGCCGCCGACGGCCTGCTGGTGCCCGGCGTGGGCGCGTTCGCCGCCTGCATGCGCGGCCTGACCGCCGCCCGCGGCGACTGGGTCGTCGGCCGGCGGCTGGCCGGCGGCCGCCCGGTGATGGGCATCTGCGTCGGCATGCAGGTGCTGTTCTCCCGCGGCATCGAGCACGGCGTGCAGGCCGAGGGCCTGGACGAGTGGCCCGGCACGGTCGGCCCGCTCAAGGCCGACGTCGTGCCCCACATGGGCTGGAACACCGTCGAGGCGCCCGCCGACTCCCGGCTCTTCGCCGGACTCGACGCCGACACCCGCTACTACTTCGTCCACTCCTACGCCGTGCGTGACTGGGAGCTGGAGACGCACAGCAAAACGATGCGCGCCCCCAAGGTCACCTGGGCGACGCACGGTGAGCGCTTTGTCGCCGCCGTCGAGAACGGCCCGCTGTGGGCGACCCAGTTCCACCCCGAGAAGTCCGGCGACGCCGGCGCACAGCTGCTGACCAACTGGATCGAGAGCCTCTGATGACCGAAGTGACGCCCGCGCTCGAACTCCTGCCCGCCGTCGACGTGCGGGACGGCCAGGCGGTACGCCTGGTCCACGGCGAGTCCGGCTCCGAGACCTCCTACGGCGACCCGCTCCAGGCGGCGCTGGCCTGGCAGCGCGCCGGCGCCGAGTGGCTGCACCTGGTCGACCTCGACGCCGCCTTCGGCACCGGCGACAACCGCAAGCACATCGCCGAGGTCACCCGGGCCATGGACATCAAGGTCGAGCTCTCCGGCGGCATCCGCGACGACGAGACACTGGCCGCCGCGCTCGCCACCGGCTGCACCCGCGTCAACCTCGGCACCGCCGCCCTGGAGACCCCCGAGTGGGTCGCCAAGGTCATCGCCGAACACGGCGACAAGATCGCCGTCGGCCTCGACGTGCGCGGCACCACCCTGCGCGGCCGCGGCTGGACGCGGGACGGCGGCGACCTCTACGAGACGCTGGAGCGGCTGAACGCCGAGGGCTGCGCCCGCTACGTCGTCACCGACATCAACAAGGACGGCACCCTCCAGGGCCCCAACCTGGACCTGCTGCGCAACGTCTGCGCCGCCACCGACCGGCCCGTCGTCGCCTCCGGCGGCGTCTCCTCGCTGGACGACCTGCGCGCCATCTCCTCCCTGGTACCGCTGGGAGTGGAGGGCGCCATCGTCGGGAAGGCCCTCTACGCCAAGGCGTTCACCCTGGAAGAGGCGTTGGAGGCGGTTTCCGGATGACGGTCGAGCGCGTGCAGTCGGGCAGCCCCTGGGAGGACACGATCGGCTTCGCGCGCGCGGTCGCCGTCGGGGACCGGGTCCTCGTCGGCGGCTGCATGGCCGTCGTCGACGGCGTCCTGCACGGCGAGGGCGACCCCTACGAGCAGACCAGGACGGCCGTCTCGGTCGCCCTGTCCGCGCTGGAGAGGTTCGGTCTCACCGCCGAGTCCGTCGTCCGCACCCGGCTGTACCTGACACACGCGCGGGACGTCGACGCGGTGGCCCGCGCCCACAAGGAGGTCTTCGACGCCGTACGACCCGTGTGCACACTCGCGGTCGTCTCCGGTTTCGTGGACTCCCGGGTGCTGGTGGAGATCGAAGTGGAAGCATTCCGAGGAGAGAGTCCGTGAGCCTGGCCGTACGAGTCATCCCCTGCCTGGACGTGGACGCCGGACGAGTCGTCAAGGGCGTCAACTTCCAGAACCTCAGGGACGCCGGCGACCCGGTGGAGATGGCCAAGGTGTACGACGCCGAGGGCGCCGACGAACTCACCTTCCTGGACATCACCGCCTCTTCCGGCGACCGGGAGACCACCTACGACGTGGTCCGCCGCACCGCCGAGCAGGTCTTCATCCCGCTCACCGTCGGCGGCGGCGTGCGCAGCGCCGACGACGTCGACCGGCTGCTGCGGGCCGGCGCCGACAAGGTCGGCGTGAACACCGCCGCCATCAGCCGCCCCGAGCTGATCCGGGAGATCGCCGAACGCTTCGGCCGCCAGGTGCTTGTCCTGTCGGTCGACGCCCGCCGCTGCCCGGAGGGCACCACCACCGCCTCCGGCTACGAGGTCACCACCCACGGCGGCCGCCGCGGCACCGGCATCGACGCCGTCGAGTGGGCGCACCGCGCGGCCGAACTGGGCGCCGGCGAGATCCTGCTCAACTCCATGGACGCCGACGGCACCAAGAACGGCTACGACACGGAGATGATCACCGCCGTGCGCCGCCACGTGCACGTGCCGGTCATCGCCTCCGGCGGCGCCGGCAAGCTCGCCGACTTCGCGCCCGCCGTCGACGCCGGAGCCGACGCGGTGCTCGCCGCCTCCGTCTTCCACTTCGGCGACCTGCGCATCCCCCAGGTCAAACAGGCCCTCGCCGAAGCCGGCCACCCCGTCCGCTGACGCTCCCGGCCCGGCGTCCGACGCCGGGCCGGGCACGCGGCGCCCTGGTCGGTCCGGTCAGGCCCTGACGCGGATGACCGGTTGGTGGTCGATGGGGAAGTCCACCGAGCGGGCGATGAAGCAGAGCGCGGGCACCTCGCCGTGCAGCGTGCGGGCCTTCTCCACCATCGACGCCTCCGCGACCGTCACCTCGGGGCGCAGCGTGACCCCGGTGACGCGGCCGCCACCGCCGCTCTCGTCCATGGCCAGGACACCGTGCGCGCGGTCCTCGTACTCGGTGACCGTGACGCCGTTCACCGCGCACAGGTGCAGGTAGGAGAGCATGTGGCACTGCGCGACGGACGCCACCAGCAGCTGCTCGGGGTTCCAGCGGGTGGGGTCGCCGCGGAACGCCGGGTCGGCCGAGCCCGCGATGCCCTGCCTGCCGTCCGCCAGCACGTCGTGGTCGCGGCTGTAGGACCGGTAGCTCTCGGTGCCCGAGCCGAGGTCGCCGGTCCACTCGACGGTGACGTCGTACTCGTGCCGGTCGCGGATCCCGGCCATCACAGCCCCAGTGGGGCGTTCGCGGCGCGCTCGACGGCGACCTCGTCGCCCTCGGCGCGGACCTGGGCGACCTGCTGGCGGCCTGAGGCGTACAGCACGAGTTCGCCCGGCTCGCCGGTCACCGTCACCACCGGGATGCCCTTGCGCAGCACCGACGTCTGGCCGTTCGTGCGGCGCATCACCAGACCCACCGGGCTCTTGCGCCCGTACAGACGGCCCGCCGACTCCAGCCGGCGCCACAGCGCGTCGGAGAAGACCGGGTCCAGCTCGCGCGGCTTCCAGTCGGGGCGGGCCCGCCGCACGTCCTCGCCGTGCAGGTAGAACTCCACGACGTTCGACGCCTCGTCGACCTGCTTGAGGGAGAACGGCGACAGCCGCTGCGGCCCGGCCCGGAACATCCCCACCAGCTCCGGGTACGGCTTGGCGGCGAACTCCGCCTGCACCCGCTCCAGCCTGGCCTGGAGCGGTTTGATCACGATGCCGCCGGCGGCGTCCAGCCGGCGTTCGCGGACCACCAGGTGGGCGGCCAGTTGGCGGGTGGTCCAGCCGTCGCAGAGGGTCGGGGCGTCGGGCCCCGCCTCCTCCAACAGGTCGGCCAGTGCTCGGCGTTCGCGTGCGGCATGGGTAGACATACCGCCAGCCTACGACCGCACGGCGGCGTTCGGGCGGAGGGAACGCCCGCGCGGTGCGGCGCGCGGAGCACCGGGCGGCGGTTTCCCCCTCGCGGCCGGTCGGCGGCAGAATGTGAGCATGTCCTCAGCGTCCTCTCCGACCCCGAAGGCCCCAGCGGGCCCGGGGTCCCCCGCGGCCTCCGTGCCCGACAGCCCGCTCGACCCGGCCATCGCGGCCCGGCTCAAGCGCAACGCCGACGGGCTGCTGCCCGCCATCGCCCAGCAGCACGACACCGGGGAGGTGCTGATGCTCGGCTGGATGGACGACGAGGCGCTGCACCGCACACTGACCACCGGGCGCTGCACCTACTGGAGCCGCAGCCGCGGCGAGTACTGGGTCAAGGGCGACACCTCCGGCCACGTGCAGCACGTCAAGTCCGTGGCGCTGGACTGCGACGGGGACACCCTGCTCGTCCGGGTCGACCAGGTGGGCGCCGCCTGCCACACCGGCGACCGCACCTGCTTCGACGCCGACCGGCTGCCGCTCGCCGAGCAGCCGCGAACCGAGGAGGCCACCCGGCCGTGACCACTCCCGACCTGGAGACGTTCCGCGTCCTCGCCAAGGACCAGCGGGTCATCCCCGTGACCCGCCGGCTGCTCGCCGACGGTGACACCCCCATCGCCCTCTACCGCAAACTGGCCGCCGAACGCCCTGGAACCTTCCTGCTGGAGTCCGCGGAGAACGGCCGGACCTGGTCCCGCTACTCGTTCGTCGGTGTGCGCAGCGCGGCCGCGCTGACCGTCCGGGACGGGCAGGCCCACTGGCAGGGCACCCCGCCGGTCGGCGTGCCCACCGACGGGGACCCGCTGGCCGCCCTGCGTGCCACCGTCGAGACGCTGCACACCCCGCGCGACCACCGGCTGCCGCCCTTCACCGGCGGCATGGTCGGCTACCTCGGCTACGACGTCGTCCGCCGGCTGGAGCGCGTCGGCGACAGCACCACCGACGACCTGGCGCTGCCCGAGCTGACCATGCTGCTCGCCTCCGACCTCGCGGTGCTCGACCACCGCGACGGCACGGTGCTGCTCATCGCCAACGCGATCAACCACAACGACCTGACCACCGGCGTCGACGAGGCGTACGCGGACGCCGTCGTCCGGCTCGACGCGATGACCAACGACCTGGCCCGGCCGCTGGCCGCCACCGCCGCCGTACTCCCGCCGTCCGAGCTGCCGGAATACCGGGAGCTGTGGGGCGGCGAGGCCTTCCGGGACGCGGTCGAGGATGTCAAGGAGCGGATCAGGGCCGGCGAGGCCTTCCAGGTGGTGCCCTCCCAGCGGTTCGAGGCGGACTGCGCGGCCAGCGCGCTGGACGTCTACCGGGTGCTGCGGGCCACCAACCCCAGCCCGTACATGTACCTCTTCCGGTTCGCCGGCCCGGACGCGTCGGCGCCCTACGAGGGCGGCTTCGACGTCGTCGGCTCCAGCCCCGAGGCGCTGGTGAAGGTCGCCGACGGCCAGGCCATGCTGCACCCCATCGCGGGCACCCGGCCGCGCGGCGCCACCCCGAAGGAGGACGTCGAACTCGGCGAGGAACTGCTCGCCGACCCCAAGGAGCGCGCCGAGCACCTGATGCTCGTCGACCTCGGCCGCAACGACCTGGGCCGGGTGTGCGAGCCGGGCAGTGTGGAGGTCGTCGACTTCATGACGATCGAGCGGTACAGCCACGTCATGCACATCGTCTCGACCGTCACCGGGCGGCTCGCGCCCGGCCGTACCGCCTTCGACGCGCTCACCGCCTGCTTCCCGGCCGGCACGCTCTCCGGCGCGCCCAAGCCCCGGGCCATGCAGATCATCGAGGAGCTGGAGCCGACCCGGCGCGGCCTGTACGGCGGCTGCGTCGGCTATCTGGACTTCGCCGGCGACTCCGACACCGCCATCGCCATCCGCACCGCGCTGCTGCGCGACGGCCGCGCCTACGTGCAGGCCGGGGCGGGGATCGTCGCCGACTCCGACCCGGCGGCCGAGGACACCGAGTGCCGCAACAAGGCGGCGGCGGTGCTGAGGGCGGTGCGGACCGCCGACCGGCTCGGCGGTAGCGTGAAGGGGTGACCGCAAAGCCCCCCACCCCGAGCCCCGGCGCCGCCCGGCGCGCGCTGGGCGTCGCCGTGCTCGGCGGCGCGCTGGGCGCCGCCCTGGTACTGATCGCCGCCGGACAGACGTGGGTGGAAGGCCACGCCGTCCGGGGCGGCGGACGCCTTCCGCTGCACGCGACCGGCAGCGAGGTGACCGGCCTGCCCAGTGCGCTGGCGCTCGTCGCGCTCGCCGCGCTTGTCGCCGTCTTCGCCGTCCGCCGCGCCGCACGCACGGCGGTCGCCGTGCTGCTGGCGCTGTGCGGCCTCGGCGTGGTCGCCTCCTCGGTGGCCGCCACCTTCGACACCGCCACGCTGGACGGGAAGGCGGCCGAGGCCACCGGCCTGGTGGGCGCCACCGCCACGGACGTGACGTTCAGCGCCTGGCCGTACGTGGCGGCCGTCGGCGGTGTGCTCCTGCTGCTGGCGGGGGTGCTCGCCCAGCGGTTCGGCCCGGCCTGGCCCGCGATGGGCGGCCGCTACGAGCGGTCCGGCGGCCGCCGCGTGACGCGCCGACCCGCCGACCCCGAGCGCCCCGACGAACTGTGGCGGGCGCTCGACCGGGGCGAGGACCCCACCGGCGGGCGCCCCGACGACGAGGGTGACGAAGCCGACGGCGGCGACCGCCGACGGCCCTGACACAATGGTGAGCGCACACCGGCCGGCCGGCGGTCGGAGACACGGATACTTCGAGGAGCACTCACATGTCCGCTAGCAGCCACGGTCACACCCCGGCCGCGTGGACCGGCGTCACCATCGCCTTCATCGGGTTCTGCATCGGCAGTGTGTACCTGGTGATGGCCGAGCCGTTCGGCGTCGTCGCCGGCATGGTTGTTGTCGTGCTCGGCGGTGTGGTGGGCATGATCATGCGCTCGATGGGCATGGGCCAGCCCAAGGAGACCGCGGAGCAGCTCGCGGCCCGGGAGGCCGCGGGGGCCCGCGAGACCGCGACGGCCGCCGGGCGCTGAGCCGCCGCGCCGGGCGCCGCGCGCTGAGCCGCGTTGGGCGTTCGGGCGCTGGGCCGCAAGGAGCATTCGGGTAACCCACGGGCGTGGCGCGGACCTTCGAAGGTCCGCGCCACACCCGTGTCGGTTTGGCGCGGGGGCCGCGGACGTCGACGCTGGCCCGGTGACCTCCGCCCGGCTGCCCGCCCTGGCCGCGCTCGCCGCGACCGCCGCCGCCGTCGCCGTCGTGGGCGTCGTCGACCCGAACGAGCCCGGCCGCTACCCGGTCTGCCCGCTGCTGCGGCACACCGGAGTGCTGTGCCCCGGCTGCGGCGGCCTGCGCAGCGTGCACGCCCTGGCGCACGGCGACCTGCCGGCGGCACTGGCCGCGAACGTGCTGGTCGTGCTCGCCCTGCTGGTCGCCGCCGGCTGGTGGCTGCGGTGGTTCGCGCTGGCCGGCCGGCCCCGGCGGCCCACCCGGACGCGGCGGACGCCGCTGCTCCCGCTGTGGTGCGCGCTCGGCCTGGTCACCGTCTTCACCGTCGTGCGCAACCTGCCCTTCGGCGCCGCGTTCGCCCCCTGAACCGTGCCCCGCGCGTCGCGCGGCGCCGGCGTTCCGGCAGCGTGCCGCCCTGTGTGACGGTTGGGACCCGTTCAGCGCAATGTCCGGTATGTGAGACCCGCGCGGGGTGGATGCGAGCCGTCGCGGGTAGGCCGGATACCATCGCAGTACTTGACAGTGACGATCCGTACCCGCCAGAAAGGGGCCGCTCGCGTGAGTGTGCTCGACGAGATCATCGACGGAGTCCGCGCTGACCTCGCCCGTCGGCAGGAGCGCGTCAGCCTCGACGAACTCAAGGAGCGGGTGGCGAAGGCCCCGCAGGCCAAGGACGGCGTCGCCGCCCTCAAGGGCGACAGCGTCCGGGTCATCTGCGAGGTGAAGCGTTCCAGCCCCTCCAAGGGCGCACTGGCCGCCATCGCGGACCCGGCCGCACTGGCCGCCGACTACGAGGCGGGCGGCGCGGCGGTGATCTCCGTCCTCACCGAGGAGCGCCGCTTCGGCGGCTCGCTGGCCGACCTGGAGGCCGTCCGGGCCAGGGTCGACGTCCCGGTGCTGCGCAAGGACTTCATCGTCACCGCCTACCAGCTCTGGGAGGCCCGCGCCTACGGCGCCGACCTCGCGCTGCTGATCGTCGCCGCCCTCGAGCAGGAGGCGCTGGTCTCGCTGATCGAGCGCGCCGAGTCGATCGGCCTCACCCCGCTGGTGGAGGTCCACGACGAGGACGAGGCCGAGCGGGCGGTCGACGCCGGCGCCAAGATCATCGGCGTCAACGCGCGTGACCTGCGCACCCTGGAGATCGACCGCGACAACTTCGCCCGGGTCGCCCCGGAGATCCCCGACGGCATCGTGCGGGTCGCCGAGTCCGGTGTGCGCGGGCCGCACGACCTGATCGCCTACGCCAACGAGGGCGCCGACGCGGTCCTCGTCGGCGAGTCCCTGGTGACCGGCAAGGACCCGCAGGCTGCCGTGGCCGACCTGGTCGCCGCCGGCGCCCACCCCGCCCTGCGCCACGGACGCTGAGAACCGAACGATGACCACCCGTCCCCTCTCCCGCCCGAGCCGCCGCCGTTCCCGGCCCCGGCTCGCGCCGCCGGCCTGGCAGCGCGGCTGCCGCGCGCCCGCGCGGCGGGTGCGGGGACGCCGGGTGCGCTACCACATCGGCGCCGAGCCCGGGCAGATCAAGGGAATGCGATGGCGCGGCTGACGGCCGTCCCGACGCCCTGATCCGCACCGCCGCGCGGCGGTGCGGATCGGGACGGGCGTCGGGTACGGACGGTCGTCTGCCGTGTCCACAGTCGAGCACTTCACCTGTCGGCCCCGCCTTCCCTACCGGCGCGGGTCGGCGAAGGAGCATTCCCGGATGTCCACAGACTTCTTCATCCCCGACAACGAGGGCCAGGTCCCCTCCGCCGCGGGCTACTTCGGCGCCTTCGGCGGGAAGTTCATCCCCGAGGCGCTGGTCGCCGCCGTCGACGAGGTCGCGGCCGAATACGACAAGGCCAAGGCCGACCCGGCGTTCGCCGCCGAACTGGACGACCTGCTCGTCAACTACACCGGCCGGCCGAGCGCCCTCACCGAGGTTCCGAGGTTCGCCCGGCACGCGGGCGGCGCCCGGATCTTCCTCAAACGCGAGGACCTGAACCACACCGGCTCGCACAAGATCAACAACGTGCTCGGGCAGGCCCTGCTCACCAAGCGCATGGGCAAGACCCGGGTCATCGCGGAGACCGGCGCCGGCCAGCACGGCGTCGCCACCGCCACCGCCTGCGCCCTCTTCGGCCTCGAGTGCACGATCTACATGGGCGAGGTCGACACCAAGCGGCAGGCCCTCAACGTGGCCCGGATGCGGATGCTCGGCGCCGAGGTCGTCCCCGTCACCTCCGGCAGCCGCACGCTGAAGGACGCCATCAACGAGGCGTTCCGCGACTGGGTCGCCAACGTCGACCGCACCCACTACCTGTTCGGCACGGTCGCCGGACCGCACCCCTTCCCGGCGATGGTCCGCGACTTCCACCGGGTCATCGGCGTCGAGGCCCGCCGCCAGATCCAGGAGCGCGCCGGCCGGCTGCCCGACGCGGTCGCCGCCTGCGTCGGCGGCGGCTCCAACGCCATCGGCCTCTTCCACGCCTTCATCCCCGACACCGACGTCCGCCTCGTCGGCCTGGAGGCCGCCGGCCACGGCGTCGACTCCGGCGAGCACGCCGCCACCCTCACCGCCGGCGAGCCCGGCATCCTGCACGGCTCCCGCTCCTACGTCCTCCAGGACGACGAGGGCCAGATCACCGAGCCCTACTCCATCTCCGCCGGTCTGGACTACCCGGGCATCGGCCCCGAGCACTCCTACCTCAAGGACCTCGGCCGCGCCGAGTACCGTCCGGTCACCGACGAGCAGGCGATGCTCGCGCTGCGGCTGCTGTCCGAGACCGAGGGCATCATCCCCGCCATCGAGAGCGCCCACGCCCTGGCCGGCGCCCTCGACCTCGGCCGCGAACTCGGCTCCGAGGGCCTGATCCTGGTCAACCTCTCCGGGCGTGGCGACAAGGACATGGACACCGCCGCCCGCTACTTCGGACTCTACGACGAGGAGGCCAAGTGATGGCCGAGACCAGCGAACTCACCGGCCGCCGCGACCTCCTCGCCGCCACCCTCGCGGCGGCACGGGCGGAGAACCGGGCCGCCCTCGTCGGCTACCTGCCCGCCGGCTTCCCCACCGTCGACGGCGGCATCGCCGCCTGCACCGCGCTGCTGGAAAGCGGCTGCGACATCGTCGAGGTCGGCCTCCCGCACAGCGACCCCGTGCTGGACGGCCCGGTCATCCAGACCGCCGACGACATCGCCCTGCGCGGCGGCGTCCGCATCGGCGACGTGCTCCGCACGGTCCGCGAGGCCCACGTCGCGACCGGCGCCCCGGTGCTGGTCATGACGTACTGGAACCCGATCGACCGCTACGGCGTGGAGCGCTTCGCCGCCGACCTCGCCGCCTCCGGCGGCGCCGGCTGCATCCTCCCCGACCTCCCCGTCGAGGAGGCCGACCTGTGGAGGAAGGCCGCCGAGGAGCACGGGCTGGCGACGGTCTTTGTGGTCGCTCCCAGCAGCCGCGACGAACGCCTGGCGAAGATCACCGCCGCCGGCAGCGGCTTCGTCTACGCCGCCTCCCTGATGGGCGTCACCGGCACCCGCGAGTCCGTCGGCCGCGAGGCCGCCGACCTGGTGGCGCGGACCAAGGCCACCACCGACCTGCCGGTCTGCGTCGGCCTCGGCGTCTCCAACGCCGAACAGGCGGCGGAAGTCGCCCAGTTCGCGGACGGCGTCATCGTCGGCTCAGCCTTCGTCAAGCGCCTCCTCGACCACCCCGCCGACCTCCCGGCCGGCCTCGCCGCCGTCCGAGAACTAGCGGCGGACCTCGCCGCAGGCGTCCGCCGCCGCTGACCGCCGGTTCCCTGGGGGCCCAGCCCCCAGACCCCCGGTCCTCAAACGCCGGACGGGCTGGACATAGCCCGTCCGGCGTTGATTTGGGCGAACGCGGACGCGACTTCCTCGCGGCCGGTGCCCGACCTTCACCGATGCCCGGAGAAGCGGCGGACCACCGGCTCCAGATAGTCCGCGTGCGGACCGGCCAGCCCGGCCAGTTCTTCCGGTGAGCGCACCAGAGCGATGTCGTCGAGTTCCGGTTCGCGACCCTCGGCACGCTCGGTCGCGGCAGCGGCGGCAAACGCGACGTGCAGCGTTTCCTCGGGAAGCGCCGGAGCCAGGTAGGTCAGGCCGATGCTGCGGTTCTTCCCACGGGTGACGACCCACAGCGTCAGGTCGCCGGCTGCCACCCCGATCCCCAACTCCTCGGCCAGCTCCCGCGCGGCCTGCCCGGCCAGCGCCGACTCGTCCAGCGCCGCCCCGTCCAGAGGCGGTTCCACCGAGCCCCCGGGCAGCTGCCAGCAGCCCGGCGTTGCTGTGGAAGACGACATCCTCACCACCAACACGCGGCCGTCTTCGGCTGGCTGAAGCACGTTCACAGCGGCAACGAGCCTTCCGTGTGGACCAGGTACGCGCTGCGGGTACGGCCGTGCGCCTCGTAGCCGAGTTCGATGCCAGGTGTGGTGACTTCCAGCATGGACCGCAGCTCCCACGCGTTCGCCACGTCCACGACCGGGTACCTCCCCGCGCTGCGGTCGTCCCCTTCCTCGTTTCGCGTGCGAGGGCGAACAGGTCAGCGAGGGCAGGCGGGTAGCCGTCGCCGGAGCGGGTGAGCAGGAACCCGGCCATGTCGCGTTCAATCTCCCCGATCACCTCCCCGGCCTGGTTCTTCCACCCGGTGACGATGAGGGACGTCCGCGCGAGCGTCGTCACGATGCGTCCGCCGGGCACCAGGGCACCGACGACGGCGCGTAGCGCGGGGCCAGGCGGGAGGGCGACGGTTGAGACGATGCGGCCGGACGTTCCAGGCACATGTTTGGTGGCGTCCGCTGTGACGAACTCCGGGTGGTAGCCCAGGGCCGCGAGTCGTTCCCCTGCCGCGTTGGCCACGTTGACGCTGGACGAGATGTGCCGGGCAGTGAGGCACGGCCAACCGCGCCAACCCGGTCAACGTTGATGCGCGTGACGCCTATGGCTTCCAATTCGGCGCGTGCTTCCGCGACGCGCTGCCCCGGCAGGACGTTGACAATTTCGGCCTGAGCAGATAAATCCCGGGCAACGGCCTCGCGGATGTGGCGCCGCGTGCAAAGTAGCTGCCCGGATTGATAGCCCAAGCCCGGCGAACTACCTGCCAACTGTGTTGGTGGGCGATGGCCTGTCAATTCTGGGGATCGCAGAGTTGGCGCGACGTCACCCTTCCATTTCCCGGGCGTACTTAAGGCTGCCCTCAGCCTCGTACGCGATGTGGGCACTGCCTTGCTTGTCATAGGCAAGAGAGGGCCATGTTCCAGTATCAGCGACGGTCTGAACGCCCCACGCGTCTTCCCCTGATTCGTGATGTCGCGTGGCGATCCTTATTCCATTGTCAGGATAGGCGACACAGAATTTGCTCTGGAGGTTCACTGCGGCAGAGGGAATGGGGCGCGACGAAAGCGCTGCGGCGACTACTTCTTTACGCCCGGGATCCCCGAAGATGGAACTGGGGCTCCAGACGATGAGATCGCCACTCCCCTTATCCCAGTAGGCAATAAAAGGAGTGAAGGTCGTACCTTTGGGGATAGACGAAAAGTGGCCAACAAGGGTGGGGTCATCGTCAACAATTCTTGAGTCCCAGCCATCCGCCAGGGTTACCGCCATCTTGAGCCGTTGCGGATTCAGGCTCATCCCTTGGTCACGGAAATCAAAGTAGGCGATCCTGAGCGCTTCGCTGATGTCAAATGCCATTGAGGCGAACAAGCCGGTTTCACGAATTGGATCCTCATCCAGTATCTCTACGCTCCAGTTGTCGCCAACCTTGGTTGCATAACCGAGAGAACGCGCCGAAAACATCTCCTGAAAGGCAAACTGAGGAGTGTCGCGCATCTCTGTATCGAGCTTCCCCGGGTGAAGTGTCATTGAAATATGCGATACAGGCCGAGGGGAAAGCCCGCCGTGAGTGGGGACTTCTTGAGACGTCCATGAGCCCTGGCGCTCGAAGGCCCAGCGCAGATTACCTGAATCGCCATCCCGGCAGGCGATGTGCGGATTCCCCTTCGAGTCTATCGCCAACGGGATTCTGCTTTCGTCAGCTATCGCGACGACGTGCGTGTCTTCGCGAATCCATCCGGCGTCAGTTCTTCTGGCGACTTGGACGTTTCTTACCGGCTGGTCGGCGATGTATGCAATCCAGGGATTGTCGTCCCGGTCCAAGGTGAGGCAAACGTTGCCCACAACCGCGCCTGTGTTGTCAACCGTTTCGGTCACGAACTGAGCAGACATAATGTGTTCTCCTCACCTGCGGGAACGCTTGAACGCTGCCGTCAACTCATGAGGATGTCCATGCCACTAGCTTCCGCCGCCCCGGCTCCAGGCGCATCTCGGAGAGCGTCCCCTGGGGAGCGAGCGGGGAGTGGATCAAGAAAGCTGTGCGGATCACCACCCACCGAAACCAACTCGTACCAATGCCCTGAACTGCTCTGATGTGAGCGAGGGGGCGGATGGTGATCAGAGGGGTGGTCGGCTCGTCTTGAGTCGCTCGTGGATGAGTGCCGGCCGCTGCTGGGCACTGATGGTGGGATGACTGCGGTGCAGCTGCTGAGCAAGCACCGGGTCGAGGTGCTCGATGCGGTGATGATCAAGCGTGAACTTCTGGGGGCAGGCCCCGGGGCTCTCGGTGAGGCGGAGACCATCGTGCTGACGAGTCCGGGGCGAGGCTGTGAACTCAGTGAACGCTTCTCATCCTGAGTGCCAGGCGAGCTCGATGGCGTGAACGGCGGCGAGGTGCGGCTGATGCGGCTCGGGCTGCAGCGGGCCTTGCGGAAGATCTGCCACTGCTTGAGGCGGCGAAGGCTCTCTCGCGGAGTGCGCGAAGGCGGGCGTGCTCGCGGTTGTACTCGGCGTATGCCTGCGGGAGATCGCGTCCGTAGTACGGCGTGCGCACGGTGGCGTCGGCGCCGCGGTAGGCACGGTCGGCCAACACGAGGATCTGCCGGGACAGACACGCTTGGATCACCCCGTGGGCACGGGCGGCCGTCAGGTCGTGGGTACGGCCCGGTAGTGCCCGCGAGAACCACAGCGGGGTCCCGTCCGGACGGGCCAGGACCTGCGCGTTCATGCCGTGATGGCGGTGCTTCCTCGAGTAGTACGGCTCATCGGCGGCGACCCGGTCGATGCGCAGCAGCGTGCCGTCGAGGATGAGGAACTCGTTCACGTTATGTTCGGCGAGCGCGTCCAGGAGGCTTGGCGCGGAGTCGGCCAGGACATCGACGGTCTCGGTCACGTACCGGCCGGCTGTCGCCGTGGAGACCCCGAAGCCCGCTGCCACCTGGGCAAGTGTCTCGTTCTTCCGCACGTGGACCAGCGCGAGGAGAGCCTGGCGGAAGCAGCCCAGGCGGCGCCAGCGCGAGCGGCGCTCACACCTTCGGGCGTAGATCAGCCACGAGACCTGCTCAATCACCTCGTGCGGGACATCGAGCATGGCACGATACGAAACCAACAGAGCTCCTGTGTCGGCGTGTTGGCGAGTGAGATCACCAACGCAACGACTAGGAGTTCTGTCTCGTCACGCCCTGATACAGCCACCCGCTCAGGCACAAGGATGAGAAGCGTTCAGTGCGCACGAGCAGTTCGCGGATGAACTGGAGCGAGGTCTGCCTTGATGCGGATTGTCGGCCAGACGTTGACGGCAGTAGTCCAGGAACGGGACAACCGCATCCGGCGCCTGACGGCGCTGACCGGCTTCCACCTCGCCGTTCAGATACGTGCTGATCGTCTTGCGGTCACGCCCCAGATGGCGGGCGATCGCCGAGATTTTCCAGCCCTGACGACGCAGAGCATGAGCGTCCACGTCTTCCTCCCGCGTGAGCATCCGGGCCTCCGAACAGGCCGACCGTCAAGCGCGCGCAGGCTCTCCATTGACACGCCGACACCAGTTCGACGCGTCGGATAGATCACTCAATGATGGGGAGATCAACTGAGCAGGGTTGGGGACACCACCGAGCACCGGTGAGGAAATTCAGAGAGCCTCATCAACAGTGGCCCGTGTGGAGTCGAACCACCAGCCGCGCTCCGCCAGAGCAAGCTCCTCCAAGGCTGGCGTTTGTTTGCGGCGCCGCGTGTGGGCCCATGGGCCTCACCCCTGCCGCGGGGGCATGGTCACGCGGGGTCTTCCGGGC
>NZ_WMLF01000400.1 GCF_014156695.1 Streptomyces durbertensis
GTGGGGTGCGGGGACGGTGAACGTCTGGTTCATGGGCTGCGCCGGGGGCTTGGGGTCGGTGACGCCGGGCGGCGTTCCGTGGATGGGCGGTGCCCGGCCGGGGGGCGGTGCCGTCACCGATCCTGTCGCGCGTCGTTTGCCGACCTGTTTCGCTCGAATGACAACCGGTTGCGACCGGCTCACCCGCCGGACGGGACCGCTTTGAGGTCCGATTGCCGCCCGTGTAACGCGAAGCGCCTCCCGGCGTAACATCCGCGACGCATGATGTGCGGCATGAGCGCCACGCCTGTCTCCACCGCATCGGCCGCAAGCGAATCCGGCAAGGCAGCCGTCCACGCGCCCCGCCGGGGTGACGACCGGGCGGTGGACACCCACTGCCCCTACTGCTCGCTGCAGTGCGGCATGGGACTGGTGCCGGCACCCGACCGCCCCACGCGTGTGGCGGTGACCGAGCGGGTCGCCTTCCCCGTGAACCGGGGAGCGCTGTGCGGCAAGGGGCGGACGGCGCCGGCGCTGCTGGCGTCCGGGGCGCGGCTGACCACGCCGCTGGTGCGCCGCAGCCCGGGCGGGCCGCTGGAGGAGGCGGACTGGGACGAGGCGCTCGCCCGGGTCGCCGAGGGGCTGTCCCGGACCCGCGAGCAGCACGGCGCGGACGCCGTCGGCGTGTTCGGCGGCGGCGGTCTGACCAACGAGAAGGCCTATCTGCTGGGCAAGTTCGCCCGGCTGGTGCTCGGCACCTCGCAGATCGACTACAACGGCCGGTTCTGCATGTCGTCGGCCGCGGCGGCGGGCAACAAGGCGTTCGGACTCGACCGCGGACTGCCGTTCCCGCTGGCGGACGTCGCCCGCACGGACTGTGTGATCCTCGTCGGCTCCAACCCGGCGGAGACCATGCCGCCGGCGCTGCGCTACTTCACTGACATGCGGCAGCGCGGCGGCAAGCTGATCGTCGTCGATCCGCGCCGCACCCGCACCGCCGAGCAGGCCGACCTGCATCTGGCGCCCCGGCCCGGCACCGACCTCGCGCTGGCGCTCGGCATGCTGCACCTGATCGTCGCGGAGGGACGCACGGACGAGGAGTACATAGCCGAGCGCACCACCGGTTGGCCGGCCGCGCGGGCCGCGGCGATGGCGCACTGGCCGGAACTCGTCGAGCGGATCACCGGCGTACCGGTACCCCAACTCCGTGAGGCCGTACGGTACTTCTGCGAGGCGAGGTCGGCGATGGTGCTGACCGCCCGGGGTCCCGAGCAGCAGGCGAAGGGCACCGACACGGTCGGCGCGTGGATCAACCTGACGCTGGCGACCGGGCGGGCCGGCCGGCCGCTGTCCGGCTACGGCTGCCTCACCGGCCAGGGCAACGGACAGGGCGGACGCGAACACGGCCAGAAGGCCGACCAGTTGCCCGGCTACCGCTCACTGACCGACCCGGCCGCCCGGGCGCACGTCGCCGAGGTGTGGGGGGTCGACCCCGACAGCCTGCCGGGCCCGGGGCGGAGCGCCTACGAGCTGCTGGACGCGCTCGGCCGCGACGTGCGGTCCCTGCTGCTGCTCGGCTCCAACCCGGTGGTCTCCGCGCCGCGCGCCGCCCATGTGGAGGAGCGCATACGCGCGTTGGACTTCCTCGCCGTGTGCGACGTGGTGCTGTCGGAGACGGCCGAACTCGCCGACGTGGTGCTGCCGGTCGCGCAGTGGGCCGAGGAGACCGGGACGATGACCAACCTGGAGGGCCGGGTACTGCTGCGCCGCCGCGCGGTGACCCCGCCGCCCGGCGTCCGTAGCGACCTGGAGGTACTCAACTCCCTCGCGACGCGACTCGGTTGGGAGAAGGGCTTCCCCACGGACGCCGAGGAGGCGTTCGCCGAGCTGCGTCGTGCCTCTGCCGGCGGCAAGGCCGACTACTCGGGCATCACCTACCGGCGGATCGCCGAGGAGGACGGCGTCTTCTGGCCGTGCCCCGAGTCCCCCGACGGTCCGCGGCACCCGGGCACGCCCCGGCTCTTCCTGGACCGGTTCGCCACCCCGGACGGCCGCGCCCGGTTCGCGGACGTCACCCACCGGGCGTCGGCCGAGGAACCCGACGAGGAGTACCCGCTGCTGCTGACCACCGGACGGGTGCTCGCCCAGTAC
Source organism: Streptomyces durbertensis (assembly GCF_014156695.1). GTDB lineage: Bacteria > Actinomycetota > Actinomycetes > Streptomycetales > Streptomycetaceae > Streptomyces > Streptomyces durbertensis. The sequence continues at coordinate 2,131 of NZ_WMLF01000400.1, forward strand.
CAGTCGGGCGCGCAGACCCGCCGCGTGCCGACGCTCAACTCGGCGGCACCGGGGGCGTTCGTCCAGCTGCACCCGCTGCTCGCCGAGCGCGTCGGCGTCCAGGACGGCGATCCCGTGGCGGTGACGTCCCGTCGCGGCCGGGCCGTCGCCCCGGCGAAGGTGAGCCGGGACATCCGCCCCGACACGGTGTTCATGCCGTTCCACTGGGCCGGCGAGGGCCGCGCGAACACCCTGACCAACCCCGCGCTCGACCCGACCTCCCGCATGCCGGAGTTCAAGGTCTGCGCCGTCCGCGTCGAACGAGCGGACGACTGACCGGCCGACACGACCGCAGGGCGCCTGGGCGTGTCGGCCGCCCCTCCACCCGGCCGCGACCCGGTGCGCCCCGCCACGACACGACACGACACGACACGACAACAAAGTGACGTAGATCACATCGCCGCTCGACATCCGCGCGATAAGCGCCCAAAAGGCGGGTGCGGGGACGCTGTGTAACCCGGCGACCGCGCGACCGGGCTTGGCGGGGGCTCTCGGCGTTGCTTAACCTACGGTTTCGTAACCTACGACCCCGTAGGTATGTCGTCGTGTTTTTCTGGAGCCCCCGTGACGCTGACCTCTCCCTACCTCGCCGGCTCGAAGGAGTGGACGGACGCCCAGCTGCTGTACGCGCTGGAGGAGGTCGTGGAGAAGGAACTCAACCGGCATCTGAAGGTCGCCAAGGACTGGATGCCGCACGAGTACGTGCCCTGGTCCGACGGGCGCAACTTCCCCGGCCAGTTCGAGGACGGCGAGCCCTGGGACCCGCGCGAGTCGAAGGTCACCGACATCGGCCGCATCGCGCTCGTGGTCAACCTGCTCACCGAGGACAACCTGCCCAGCTACCACCACGAGATCGCCTCGCTCTTCGGACGGGACGGCGCCTGGGGCACCTGGGTGCACCGCTGGACGGCCGAGGAGGGCCGCCACGGCATCGTCATGCGCGACTACCTGCTCGCGTCCCGCGCCGTCGACCCGGACGAGCTGGAGCGCTTCCGGATGGCGCACATGTCGGAGGGCTTCGAGTCCGACAACCGCCACTCGATGCTGCACTCGGTCGCGTACGTGGCGTTCCAGGAGCTGGCGACCCGCATCTCGCACCGCAACACCGGGCACCAGTCCGGTGACCCGGTCTGCGACCGGATGCTCGCGCGGATCGCCACCGACGAGAACCTGCACATGGTCTTCTACCGCAACCTCCTGCGTGCCGCCTTCGAGCTGGCGCCGGACCTGACGATGCAGGCCGTGCGCGACGTGGTGGTCAACTTCCGGATGCCCGGCCACGGCATGCCCGGCTTCGAGCGGTCCGCCGCGCGTATGGCCATCGGCGGCATCTACAACCTGCGCATCCACCACGACGACGTGCTCCAGCCGGTGCTGCGCTTCCTGAAGATCATGGAGATCGACGGGCTCGGCCCCGAGGGCCGGAAGGCCCAGGAGGAGCTGGGGCTGTACCTGGGCGGGCTGGAGGCCGAGGCGGCCAAGCTCGACGAGAAGCTCGCCGCCCGCCAGGCGCGCATCAACGCCCGCAAGGGCTGACCACTCCCGGGGTCGTGCCGCCGGGCGAAGGAGCCGGGGTGTTGTCAGTGGGGTCGGTCATGCTGGACGCATGACCGACGACCACGCCCGCCCGGGGGCGACCCGGAGCAGACCCACGCCCACCGGTGGTGCACGCGCCGCCGGCAGACGCGGCGGGCCGCGTTGAGCGCCGCCCGCCCGCGCGTGGGCGACGCCGAGCGGCGCGCGCTGCTGGGGGTCAGGCACCGCCTGGCCGGTGCCGGCGCCCGTACCGTCGCCGAGGCCGCGGGGGCTGTTGTCGGCCTGCACGCCACGGACCCGGCGACGGTGTTCCTGTCGGCCGCCGCGCGGCTGGCCGAGCCGTCGGTGGCCGAGGTCGAGCGGGCGCTGTACGAGGAGCACACGGTCACCAGGCTGCTGTGCATGCGGCGCACGATGTTTGTCGTGCCGACGCCGCTGGTGCCCGTCGTCGACGTGTCGACGGCGCGGGCGGTGGCCGCGCGGGAGCGGCGCCGTTTTGTCGCCGAGGTCCACAAGGCCGGCTGGTCGGACGTGCGGCTGGCTGCCGCCGAGCGGCGGCTGCTGGCCGTCCTGGCGGAGCGGGGTGAGGCGACGGCCGTGCAGCTGACGGCCGATGTGCCGGAGCTGCGGGAGCAGTTGGTGCTGGCGCCCGGCAAGTCCTACGAGGCGCGGATCAGCGTCGGCTCACGGCTGCTGCGGGTGCTGGCGGCCGAGGGCGCGGTCCGCCGGGCCCGGCCGAACGGGGCCTGGACGAGCGCCCGCTTCCGCTGGACGCCCGCCGAGCCGCACGCCACGGATCTGACGCCGGCGGAGGCCGGAGCACGGCTGGCCCGGGAGTACCTGGCCGCGTTCGGTCCGGTGACGGTCGAGGACCTGAAGTGGTGGACGGGCTGGACGCTCACGAACACCCGGCGGGCGCTGGCGGCGGTGGAGACCGTGGAGGTCGAGCTGGACGACGGCTCGGTGGGTCTGCTGCTGCCCGAGGACCATCCGCCGGCGCCCGCGCCGGCGCCCTGGGTGGCGCTGCTGCCGTCGCTCGACCCGACCTCCATGGGGTGGCGACGGCGGGACTTCTACCTCGATCCGGAGCTGGTCCCGGCCCTGTTCGACCGCAACGGCAACATCGGCCCCACGGTGTGGGCGGACGGACGGGTGGTGGGCGGCTGGGCGCAGCGGGCGGACGGCCGGGTGGCCCACCGGCTGCTCGTCGACCCGGGCGGCGAAGCCCGCGCGAAGGTGGAAGCGGCCGCCGAGCGGCTCACCGCCTGGCTCGGCCCGGCCCACGACACCCCCACCTACCGCAC
>NZ_WMLF01000401.1 GCF_014156695.1 Streptomyces durbertensis
GTGCGGCCGGCAGCGGTGGAGCCGGTGGACTCCTCCTTGCTGCCGCCGTAGGAGCCGAGCACCTTCTCGCGGTTCTTCGCCGGCGGCTGACCGCCGTCGAAGCCGGCGGCGATGACGGTGACGCGCACCTCGTCGCCGAGCGCGTCGTCGATGACCGCGCCGAAGATGATGTTCGCCTCGGGGTGGGCGGCCTCGCTGACCAGCTGCGCGGCCTCGTTGATCTCGAAGAGACCGAGGTCGGAGCCGCCGGAGATGGAGAGCAGGACCCCCCGGGCGCCGTCGATGGACGCCTCCAGCAGCGGGGAGGAGATGGCCATCTCGGCCGCCGCCACCGCGCGGTCGTCGCCGCGCGCGGAGCCGATGCCCATGAGCGCGGAACCGGCCTCGGACATCACGGACTTCACGTCGGCGAAGTCGAGGTTGATCAGGCCGGGGGTGGTGATCAGGTCGGTGATGCCCTGCACGCCGGAGAGCAGTACCTGGTCCGCAGACTTGAACGCGTCCAGCACGCTCACCTGGCGGTCCGAGATGGACAGCAGGCGGTCGTTGGGGATGACGATCAGCGTGTCGACCTCGTCGCGCAGCGCGGCGATGCCGTCCTCGGCCTGGTTGGCGCGCCGGCGGCCCTCGAAGGTGAAGGGCCGGGTGACGACGCCGATGGTCAGCGCGCCCAGCGAGCGGGCGATGTTGGCCACGACGGGCGCGCCGCCGGTGCCGGTGCCGCCGCCCTCGCCTGCGGTCACGAAGACCATGTCGGCGCCCTTGAGCACCTCCTCGATCTCCTCGCGGTGGTCCTCGGCGGCCTTGCGGCCCACGTCCGGGTTGGCGCCGGCTCCCAGGCCCCGGGTCAGCTCCCGGCCGACGTCGAGCTTGACGTCGGCGTCGCTCATCAACAGGGCTTGCGCATCGGTGTTGATCGCGATGAACTCGACGCCCTTGAGACCGACCTCGATCATCCGGTTGATGGCGTTCACGCCACCGCCGCCGATCCCGACGACCTTGATGACTGCGAGGTAGTTCTGCGGTGCTGCCACGTCGAAGGCCTCTCGCCTCGAGTTACGTGTCGACGCCCGAGGGTCGCGGGGCGTCGACCTATGCCGATGGGCCGGTCCGAATGCCGACCCGAACCCTAACGGTCAAGTTTAGGGTTACCAGTGTCCGTGCTTCTGTGAGTCTTCGGAACGGACACTAAGTCGACAAGCGCTGCGCGTTCAACGAACACGCCGAACCTCCCGTTTTTCTTTTCACCCTATGTGATCAGCCGTCGCGGTAGCCAACCAGGGTGCTGGCCCGCTCACACGTGCGTCAACTACCCGACACCGCGGGCGCGCTGGGAACGCTCACGTCGAAGTATCCGGCACCGGCACGCTCCTTGCTCGCGACCAGCACCGCACGCAGCGCACGCGCCTTCTCGGCACCGTACTCGCTGCTGCCCCACATCACCACGCGGCTGCCGCTCAGCTCCAGCCGGATCGAGTCGAACGAACGCACCCGGATCACCTCGGTGCGCCGGCGCACCTCCGCCGGCAGGTCGCCCGCGACGACCACCGCCTCGGCGCGCAGCCGGTGCCGGTCGAACCTGCCGCCGCCGACTCCCCTGTCCGGTTCCACCACCAACCGCGGTACGCCGCGCGGCCGCTTGTCGGTGGTGCCGTACCGCAGACCGGTGCGGTCCACCTCGGTCCAGCCGCCGCCGGACCGCTCCATCACCACCCGGGGGGTGCGCTCGACCACGTCGATCCGCACGCCCTTCGGCCAGTCGCGCACGACCTCCACGGACTCCACGCGGCGCAGTTCCGCACGCACCCGGGCGGCCACGGCCGCCCGGTCGACGCCGGCCAGCGGCTCCCCGACGGGTACGGCCGCCGCCGCCAGCACCTCGTCCTCGGTCAGCTTGTCGAGTCCGCGCGCCGAGACCTGCTCGACCCGGAACCACGACGAGCCGTACAGCGCCCACAGCCCGAACCCGAGCACGGCCGCCACCAGCACGCCGACCGCGACCAGCGTGCGCGGGGCGGGCAGCGACGGCGGCCGGCGGCCCGGCTTCGCCGGCGGCCGCGGTGAAGAGGGGCCGGAGCGTGTGGAGTCGCCCCGGCCGCGTGCCGTGGTGGTCCCTCCGGCCGCTCCGCCCACGCCTCCGCCTTCCGTCCGGGCACGGGCCCGGTGCTCACACTCGTCGTCCGGCGCCGGCGCCGCCGCCCACCGGCGGCGCGCCCGGCGCACCCCCACGCTCCCCGATCCCGGGCGGGAAGACCGCGCAGCGCTAGCGGCGTGTCGCGATCGCGTCGTAGACCATGCCCACCAGCAGCTCGTCGGCGTCCCGCCGGCCGAACTCGGCGGCGGCCCGCGCCATGTCGTGCAGCCGGTGCGGATCGGTCAGCACGGGCAGCACGTTCCGCTGCACCCATTCCGGCGTCAGGTCGGCGTCGTCGACGAGCAGCCCGCCGCCCGCCTTCACCACGGGCTGCGCGTTGAGCCGCTGTTCGCCGTTGCCGATCGGCAACGGCACGTAGGCGGCCGGCAGGCCGACGGCGGAGAGTTCGGCGACCGTCATCGCGCCCGCCCGGCAGAGCATCATGTCCGCCGCCGCGTAGGCGAGGTCCATCCGGTCCAGGTAGGGCACCGGGAGGTAGGGCGGCATGCCCGGCATGTTGTCGGTCTGCGGCAGCTCGTTCTTCGGGCCGACCGCGTGCAGCACCTGGATGCCGGAGCGCTGGAGCACCGGGGCGATGTGCTCGACGACCTCGTTCAGCCGCCGGGCGCCCTGGCTGCCGCCGGACACCAGCAGCGTCGGCAGGTTGGCGTCGAGACCGAACGCGGCCCGCGCCTCGGCGCGTACCGCCTGCCGGTCCAGGGTCGCGATCGAGCGGCGCAGCGGGATGCCGATGTAGCGGGCGTGCCGCAGCTTGCTGTCGGGCGTGGCGACGGCGACGTGCCGGGTGTAGCGGGAGCCGATCTTGTTGGCGAGGCCGGGACGGGCGTTCGCCTCGTGCACCACGATCGGCACGCCCAGCCGCTTGGCGGCCAGGTAGCCCGGCAGCGCGACGTAGCCGCCGAAGCCGACGACGCAGTCGGCCTTCGTGCGCTCCAGTACCTGCTCGGCCGCCTTGATGGTGCCCCGCAGCCGGCCGGGGACGGTGATCAGCTCGGGGGTGGGTTTGCGGGGCAGCGGTACCGCCGGGATCAGCGCGAGTTCGTAGCCGCGTTCGGGCACCAGACGGGTCTCAAGCCCCCGCTCCGTGCCGAGGGCCGTGATACCCACGGTCGGGTCCTGCCTCCGCAGGGCGTCCGCGAGGGCGAGCGCCGGCTCGATGTGGCCGGCGGTCCCCCCACCGGCGAGTACGACATGCACCGAAATTCACCGCTCTCCGGACGGCGGCCGTTTGACGCGCCGTCTCATCGACTTACCTCTCACCCCAGCCAGCGTCTTTTGTACACCAGGCTGCCGCATGGCCAGAGCCGCGCGCGCGGCGGGGTCGCTGCGCGCGAACGCGATCAGCAGCCCGACGGCGAACATCGTCGGCAGCAGGGCGGAGCCGCCGTAGGAGAACAGCGGCAGGGGAACACCGGCGATGGGCAGCAGGCCCAGCACAGCGCCGAGGTTGATGACCAGCTGGGCCATGAGCCAGCTCGTCACCCCTCCCGCGGCATACCTCACGAACGGATCCTCCGTGCGTCCGGCCACGCGGATACCCGCATAGCCTAGAGCCGCGAAGAGGGTGAGTACCGACAGCGTCCCCGCCAGCCCCAGTTCCTCGCCGGTGATGGCGAAGATGAAGTCCGTGTGCGGCTCCGGCAGTTCACCCCATTTCTCCACGCTGGCCCCGAGGCCGGACCCGAACCAGCCCCCGGACGCCAGCGCGTAGATGCCGTGCAGCGCCTGCCAGCAGGCGTCGCCCGGGCCCGGCTCCGTCGCACCGAGGCAGGCCACGCGCTGCATCCGGTGCGGCGCGCTCATGATGAGTACGGTGCCGACGACGGCCGAGACCGCCAGCACCGTGATGAACATCCGGGTGGGGGCCCCGGCGATCCACAACAGTCCGAAGAGGATCGCGACAAGGATCATCACCGTGCCCATGTCGCCGCCGAACAACACCAGCGCACACACCAGCAGCGCCCCCGGAACCAGTGGCACCAGCAGATGCTTCCAGTGTCGGAGAAGGTCGCGCTCCCCCTTGCGGGCGAGCAGGTCGGCTCCCCACAACACCAGCGCCAGCTTCGCGAACTCGCTCGGCTGGAGCTGGAAGGAACCACCGAGCTGGATCCAGTTCGTGCTGCCGTTGACCTTCACGCCGATGCCCGGCACCTGGACGAGGGCCAGCAGCACGATCGAGCCGGCGAGCACCGGATACGCCAGCGCGCGCAGCAGCTTGACCGGCATCCTGGAGGCGATCAGCAGCAGCACCGTGCCGATCGCGGCGGCCAGGAGCTGCTTGCGGAAGTAGTAGGTGGCCGGGAGGTTGTCGCGCAACGCCTCGATCTGTGAGGACGAGAAGACCATCACCAGACCGAGCAGGGTGATCAGCAGGCTGCCGCCGAGTACCAGGTAGTAGGCGGTCAGCGGCCTGTCCCAGGCCCGCCGGGCCTGGTCCCTGAGCCGGCGCAGGCCGTCCAGGGGCCGGGCGAGCGCCGCCGGCGGCGTCCTCCCGGCGGCGTTCGCCGCGGACTTCGCGGTGGGCTTCGCGCGCGGCTTGGACGTGGACTTCGGTCCGGGCCGGCCGGCGGCGTTCGCGGTCGGCTTGGCGGCCCCGGCGTCGGCCGTCGAGCGCGGCGCGGCGCTCTGCCTGGCGACGGGCTTGGCGGACCGGGAGGCGCCGGCCGGCCGGGGCGCCTGGCCGGTCCGCCCGGAGGCCGGGGAGCGGACACCGGCGCCGGCCGCGCCGGCGGCCGGTCGTCCTCGGGCGGGGCTGCCGCCGCGCGGCGCCGGACGGCCGCCGGCCCCGCCGGCCCCGCCGCCCCTGCGGTTGTCGGCCGTCATGTATCTTCCGTCCCCTCCTGGTGAC